>NZ_JBHTMU010000028.1:0-57381 GCF_042679605.1 Litorisediminicola beolgyonensis | reverse complement strand
TGCACTGCCGGGCAGCGATGCGAGATCATGTTCGGCAGGCTCAAGGACTGGCGGCGGGTGGCCACGCGATACGACAGATGCCCCAAGGTCTTCCTCTCGGCCATCGCTCTCGCCGCTATCGTCATCTACTGGCTATGAGTCCTGAGCCTAGGATCATGATGGAGGCCTGCTCGAAATAACTCCTTATGTTTGGCGATATTCACCAACTTCTTGTTCCATGGAAAATAGTAAGCTCGACGCCCCTGTGACCCGCGTCACTGCGCCGCGCTCTCCGATCCCCTACACCTGTCCTTACCGAAGACGTTTCCCTCAACGCCTTAGCCAAGGACTTTTCCAATGACCAAGCTCTTTCTCTCCGCGCTCGCTGCCGTCACGCTCTCCTCAAACGCGATGGCGGCAACGGGCGCCCCGGGACCGGTTCACGGTCTCGCCGCACCGGCCGTGGTGATGCCTGTCCCCGCATCGCCACGGCTGGCGCTCCGGTTCGCTCTGGCGCTGGAGCGGGCCGAGGAAGCCAGCGAGGCCGATCCGCGCTCCGCGATCCGCACCGAAATCCGTGCCCTGCGCGCCGTCGAGGCCTCGGAAGGCGAGGCGGTTGCCCGGGCGACCGGCTCGGCCCTGCGGCGGCAGTGATGCAAGCCTCGTAATCGCGGGCCCGGCGATCACGGGCCCGTGCACTCGGCGGAGGCGGCGGGAACACCCGCCGCTTTGACACGTTCGGTGTCGAACCAATCTCGGGGCCGACCATGATCCTCTATCTCATCACAGCCGTGATCTTCCTCGTGGTCGACGCGATCATGCTCACCTTCGTGATGAAGCCGCTCTTCACCAAGCATCTGGGCGACGCGATGCGCGACAGCCCGATGATGGCACCGGCGGGGCTCTTCTACCTGGCCTATGTCGCGGGGCTGGTCTTCCTGATCTCGCACCCGGCGCTGCGCGATGGCGAGCCGGGACGGGCGCTTCTCCACGGGGCGATCCTGGGGGCGATGGCTTATGGCACCTACGAGTTCACCTCGATGTCGATCATGAAGAACTGGTCCTGGCAGATGGTGATCTCCGACACGCTCTGGGGCGCGGTGCTGACGGGCGTCTCGGCCTGGGCGGGCGTTCTGATCGTGTCGCGCTTCACCGGCTGATCTGCGCGCCAGAGGCCGCCCGGCGGGAGAGCGTCTGTTCCCTGCCTGATCCGCTGGACCAGCTATCGAGAGAAAATCGACGAGTTCCCCAGAGCTTACGCGCCTCTTGCGCATATTTTTGCTGACGAATTCCTGGCCGTTCCTGTCAAGGGGCGGCCCTTTGTCATTGCGCTCCAGGCGCCGTTTTTCCGCATTACAGGCCCTCAAACGCCAGTTTCGGCGAGGGTTTGCAGGGAAAACCACCGGCAGTCGGCCATCTCTCGCCGGTTCCGTCCTTTTTCGGGAAATCCGCGCCGCGTTGCAGCAAGGACGCCACGAAGGCGTGACCGGTTCGGGGTGGAACGGAGGGCCGGTGATGCGCATTTCCCTCTGGAAGCCGGCGTACTGTCCGGCGCTAACAACGCACGAAAGGAGAGCTCGATGAAACGCACTCTCGCACTCGCCGCCCTCTTGGGCACCACCGCAACCGTTCCGGCCATGGCAGGCAACATCGAAGCGGGTCTCGAAGATCCGGCACCGATGGCCCCGGTCGCGATCGAAGCCCCCGCACCCGTCCGCGACTGGACCGGCTTCTCGACCGGTCTGCAGCTCGGCTACGGCAATGTCGAAACCGACGGCGACGCCGAGATCGACGGCGACGGCATGCTCTACGGTGCACGCGCTTATTACGACTACGATTTCGGCAACTACGTCCTCGGTGGCGGCCTGCAGTATGATGGCGCCGATATCGAGCTTGGCGATGGTGCCGCAAATATCGACGGCGTGTTCCGCGCTGGCGTCCGTGGCGGTGCCGATCTCGGCAACACCTTCCTCTATGGTACCGGCGGCTACGCGAAGGCCATGGTCGAAGAGGACGACATCGGCGACGCGGACGGCTACTTCGCCGGTCTCGGTGTCGAGACCTACGTGACCGACAACGTCACCATCGGCTCCGAGCTGCTGTATCACAAGTTCGACGAGTTTGATGAGGCCGACGGCATCGAGGCAGACGCCACGACGGCCAACGTCTCGGTCAACTACCGCTTCTAAAGCGATCTTCCGTCGGAACTTTGAAGGCACGAGTTCCGTTACGGTTCCAAGTGTAGGCGCCCTGTGGGCTGGATGCTCTTCCCTCGCATCCGTCCACGGGGCGTTTCGCGTCTGGCGTCTGAGTCCTTTGCGCCACGTTTCCGAAATGGAAACAGCTCGTTTCCGGCCGAAGCTTTTGACGCAAGCGCCTGTTACTGTCAGGGTTTTCTCCCAGAAACCGGCGCGCCATGCGCGGTATTCGGGGGCATGATATGCGACTTCTGACATTTTCGGGCGCCGTCGCGCTGGCGCTGACCGCCGGTCCGGCACTGGCATGGGACGACAGCTACAAGGGCGACGCGACCCATAATCCCAACTCGAACGTGCTCATGCATTCGGTTCCGAATGTCGAGAACAACTGCCCCGCCGGTCAGCAACCGGTGATGATGGGCGGCGTCATCTGCTGCGGCGAACCCAATGCGGGCCCGTATGTGAACCGCGCCGGTGGCACCAAGCGCTACGCCGCGAAGGCCCATCGCCACAGCTACGCGCCCGTGGGCGAGAAGGGCGTTTACGCCCCGATCGGCGAGAAGGGCGTGATCTACCGCTAAACCCGCTCGACCCGGCCCCTTGGCTTCCCCGCCGAGGGGGTCTATACGCGCGCCCTGACGAAGCCGACTAGACCCCGGGGGCAGGATGCAGGGCAGCGCCAATCTCAACATCATGCTCAAGGCGGCGCGCAAGGCGGGCCGCTCTTTGGTCAAGGATTTCCGCGAGGTCGAGAACCTCCAGGTGTCGATGAAAGGCGCGGGCGACTTCGTCAGCCGCGCCGATCTCGCGGCGGAAAAGATCCTGCGCGAAGAGCTTCTGGGCGCGCGCCCGACCTATGGCTGGCTGGCCGAGGAAGGCGGCGAGATCGCGGGCGAGGACCCGACCCGCCGCTGGATCGTCGATCCGCTCGACGGCACCACCAACTTCCTGCACGGCCTGCCGCATTGGGCGGTGTCCATCGCGCTCGAGCACAAGGGCAAGATCGTCTCGGGCGTGGTCTACGACGCCGCCAAGGACGAGATGTTCTACGCCGAGAAGGGCTCGGGCGCCTGGCTCAACGACAACAAGCGCCTGCGCGTGTCCGGCCGCAACCGGATGATCGAGGCGGTTTTCGCGACCGGCGTTCCCTTCGCCGCCAAGCACACGCTGCCCGCGACGTTGAAGGATCTCGCCAAGCTGATGCCGATCTGTGCCGGTGTCCGGCGCTTCGGCTCGGCGGCGCTCGATCTCGCCTACGTGGCCGCTGGCCGCTACGACGGCTACTGGGAGCGCGAGCTCAACATCTGGGACACCGCCGCCGGGTCGTTGATCGCGCTCGAGGCGGGCGCGCTGGTCTCGGCCGTGCGCGAAGAGCAGGACCCGCTCGAGGCGGGCACGATCCTCTGCGCCAACGGCCATCTCTACGACCAGCTCGCGCGGACCATCCGCGAGGTTTGAGCCTAGCTGTCCGAGGGATGATTGACCCCGTCCGCCCAGCGGATCGGTTCGTGGTCTCTCGGATTGACGCCTTCGATCGCGCCCATGTTCACGCCGAACTGGCTCGGGTCCGAGCGGCGGCGGTGATACATGTAGATGCCGCAGACCGAGCAGAAATGGTGCTTGGCCGTCTTCGTGCCGAACTCGTAGAGCGTCAGGCTGTCCGCGCCGCGCACCACCTGCAGATCGGCGAGCTTGACGCTGACCGCGGGCGCTCCCCTCCGCCGACAATAAGAACAGTCGCAGCGGCGCGCGGTCTCGAGGCCGTCGACCAGCGTCACGCGCAGTTCGACGGCGCCGCAATGGCAAGTGAGTGTGACGGGATCGGTCATTTTCTCGGTACCTTCGGGACGTCCGTACTGCCGGACCAGAACTCCCCCTCGGGATGCGGGGGGTGGCCGTCGGTGATGCGCCAGTAGCGGGGACCGCCGCGCGAAATCCAGAGCGGAATGGCCAGCACGAGACCGACGACGAAGCCGCCGATATGCGCCCAGTAGGCCGTGCCGCCGATATCGGCCGGCGTCGACCAGCTGCCCCAGAGCTGGAGGCCGAACCAGAAGATCAGCATCGCCCAGGCCGGCAGGTTCAGCCGCTTGAAGATGATGACGATGATGACGATCACGTCGATCCGCGCGCGCGGAAACATCAGGAGATAGGCGCCCATCACGCCCGCCACGGCACCCGAGGCGCCGACCATCGGGATCGTCGAGAAGGGCGCGGCCATGTATTGCAGCAGCGCAGCTCCGAGCCCCGAGGCGAAATAGAGGAAGGTGAAGCCCACCGGCCCCATCTCGTGCTCGATATTGTCGCCGAAGATGAACAGGAACAGCATGTTGCCGACGAGATGCATGATGCCGCCATGCAGGAACATGTGGGTGAAGAAGCCCAGGGCCGAGTGGCCATTGGTGATGTTGCGCGGCACGAGCGCGTAATCGAGCCAGAAGTTCATAAGCCCGTCGCCGCTGTAGAGCCGCTCGAAATAGAGCAGGAAGGCTCCGATATTCGCGGCGATCAGCAGGTAGGTGACGTAGGGCGTCGAGCCCGAGGGATTATGATCTCGTATTGGAAACATGGTCCGAGCGTGACGCAATTCCTGATTTGGTCAAGTGAATTGACCCATGTGGGCCCTGATGCGGCGCCGAGCGTGGCTGGCCTTGCGCAAGCGACGGCGGGCCGGGGCAGGCCGAGCGCCTCCGGCTTCGGCAAACGCGGCGCAAGCGCTTCTTTCCGTGGCATCCGGCGGGCTTTTGGCATAGGCTCGCTGTCAGGTTAACGCTGTTTTTCCCGTTCAGATCTTGGTTTCCAATCATTTGACCCGAAACTCGGAGAGTTTTCGTGAAAGACGACAATTTCGATCTCGACACGTTCGACACCTCGATCCTCGACACCCTCGAGCAGGAGGGGCGGATCTCCATCACCGAACTGTCCCGGCGCATCGGGCTGTCGAAATCCCCCACGCAGGCCCGGCTGAAGCGGCTCGAAGAAGCGGGCGTGATCCGGGGCTATCGCGCAATCCTCGATCCGGTCCGCCTCGGGCTCGACCACGTGGCCTTCGTGGAGGTGCGCCTCAGCGATACGCGCGAAGCGGCGCTGGCGGAGTTCAACGCGGCGGTGGCCAAGGTCGACGAGGTCGAACAGGCTCACCTCATCGCCGGGAGTTTCGACTACCTGCTCAAGGTCAGAACGTCCGACATGCGCAGCTACCGCCGGGTGCTGGCAGAGCGGATCTCCCAGCTGCCGCATATCTCCAACACCTCCACCTATGTCGCGATGCAGGCGGTGAAGGAGGATGGGCTCGCAGACGTGACTTGACGGGAGCGGGGCGTCGGGAGGAGCATCATCGCATGATGCGCCTTTTCGCCTTGCTACTCGTGCCGCTCCCCGCTTTTGCGGAGTGTCCCGCAGCGCCCGATCATTCCGAGGCCTTCGACGCGCTTCTTGCCCGCGTGCAGGACGCGCCAACCGAGATGGCCGCGCGGGCGGTGACGGGCGAGATGTGGGCACTTTGGCGCGATGCGCCGGACGAGGCCGCGCAGTCGCTTCTCGACGAGGGGATTCGTGCGAGAGAGAGCTACAACTACCTGCGCGCGCTGGAGCTTTTCGACCGGCTTGTCGATTACTGCCCGGACTATGCCGAGGGCTACAACCAGCGCGCCTTCGTCAGTTTCCTGCGCGAGGATTTCGCCGCCGCGCTGCCCGATCTCGATGCCACGCTCGACCTCGCGCCGCGTCATGTCGCGGCGCTGGCCGGAAAGGCGCTGACGCTAATCGGGCTTGGCCGCGATGCGGAGGGCCAGCGCGTGTTGCGCGAGGCGCTAAATCTGAATCCGTGGCTTTCGGAGCGCTATCTTCTCCGAGAACCGCCCGGCGAGAAACTGTGATCTTTCCACGCCGCGCGACGCGTCTATAAGCTCAGCCGAAATGCAGGCCCGCGTGGTGGAATGGTAGACACAGGGGACTTAAAATCCCCAGGCGCAAGCCGTGCCGGTTCGAGTCCGGCCGCGGGTACCAGTGCAGGGCGTCAACCGGAGGAGCGAAAGGCGATGGACAGCGCGCAGACCCTGATCGCAGTTGATGCGGGCGGCAGCACCTCGCGGTTCGTTCTTGTGACGGGCGAGGGCCGGATCGAGCATCGCGGCACCGGCGCGAACGTGTTCACCGATTTCGACGCCGCGCTCGAAGTGCTCTGGGACGGCATCCATGCGCTGGGCTCCCGCGCGCGCCGCAAGCTCTCCGAAGTGCCGGCCTATCTTGCGCTCGCAGGCGTGATCGACGCCGAAGTGGGCCAGCGCGTCGCGCGCGCGCTGCCGCTGATGCGGTGCCGGGTCGAAGAGGATTGGCGCGCCTCGGTCGTGGGTGCGCTCGGCAGCGCCGATGGCGCGGTGATCAATATCGGCACCGGCTCGTTCCTCGCGCGGCAAGAGGGCGGTCGCCTTCAGGCGCTGGGCGGGCATGGTCTCATTCTCGGGGACGAGGCCTCGGGCGCTTGGCTTGGCCGCTCCTACCTCACCCGCGCGCTGCACGCGGCCGAGGGGCTCGGACCGATGACGCCGGCGCTCGACGGCCTTCTGGCGGCGAAGGGCGGCATGAGCGGGATCGTGGGCTTCGCAAGCCGCGCGCGCCCGTCGGATTTCGCCGAGATCGCACCCCAGGTCGTGACCGCCGCCCAGAACGGCGACGCGGTGGCGCAGGCGCTGATCGAAGAGGGTGCGGCCTATCTCGACCGTGCGCTGGGCGCGCTCGGCTGGCGCGGGCATGAGCCGATCTGTCTTCAGGGCGGTCTGTCCGAGGCCTATGCCGAGGCGCTGTCCGAGCCGGTGCGCGCTGCACTCATACCGCCACGCGGAAGCGCGCTGGACGGAGCGGTCACATTGGCGGAGCGGTTCGCGGAAGAGGCGGCCTGAGCGCTCAGGGCGCGCGGCGCAGACGGATCACCACATCGACCGACGCGATCTCGGCACCGTCGGGCACCGACGGAAGCCGCGCGATTTCCAACTGGTCGGCGGGCGCGTCGGTGAGCGTGCCGTCATCCTCCCAGAAGAAATGCGGATGGTCGTGGGTGTTGGTGTCGAAATAGCTCTTCGTGCCGTCGACGGTGACTTCCTGCATCAGCCCCGCATCGCAGAAGGCGCGGAGCGTGTTGTAGACGGTCGCAAGCGACACCTTCTCGCCGCGCGCCTCGGCCGCGGCAAAGAGGCTTTCGGCGGTCACATGGCGGTTCTTGCCGTCGCCGACCAGAAGCTCGGCCAGCGCAAGGCGTTGGCGCGTCGGTCGCAGATCGGCCTGGCTCAGCCACTCCCGTCCCCGCTTCTGTGCGTCGCTCTGCATGCGTCCGTGCCGTCCTCTGGATCTCGAAACCACCCGATATATAGCGGTCGGACCGGGAGAATTTCAAATGAAAAGCCTATGACACGTCAAAAGCCGCGGAAATGGGCAGGCTTGCATGCGCGTTACGCGCTCTGATAGAGCGGTCGGCCAAGGGAAGGCAACCAAAAGGGCAGGCAGCCAATGGCCGAGTATCCGACCAGCTTCGACAAGGACGATCTCCTGAAATGCGCCCGGGGCGAGCTGTTCGGGCCGGGCAACGCCCAGCTTCCGGCGCCGCCGATGTTGATGATGGACCGCATCACCGACATCTCGGGCGATGGCGGGCCGCATGGCAAGGGCCACGTCGTTGCCGAGTTCGACATCACCCCAGACCTGTGGTTCTTCGAGTGCCATTTCCCCGGCAACCCGATCATGCCCGGCTGTCTGGGTCTCGACGGGCTCTGGCAGCTCACCGGCTTCAACCTCGGCTGGCGCGGCTGGCCGGGACGCGGCTACGCGCTCGGTGTGGGCGAGGTGAAGCTCACCGGCATGGTCCGGCCCGACCGCAAGAAGCTGACCTATTACGTCGATTTCACGAAGGCCGTGCAGACGCGCCGCCTGACGATGGGTGTCGCCGACGGCCGGGTCGAGGCCGATGGCGAAACCATCTATCTCGTCAAGGACATGAAGGTGGCCCTCAGCGAAAGCTGATCCGCGAGACGCAGGGCGCGAGCGAAGAGGCCAGCCGGAGACCCGGCATCGGCCATCGTTTGCTTGCGCCTCCCGGCAGCACTGGCCTACACAGATTCCGCATAAAGACTGGGAGAGAGCATGCGCCGCGTCGTCGTTACAGGGTTGGGGATCGTCTCCAGCATCGGCAACACTGCCGAAGAGGTCCTCGCCTCGCTCAAGGCCGGCAAATCCGGCATCACCGCGAACGAGGACATGAAGGAGCACGGCTTCCGAAGCCAGATCGCCGGCAACGTGAAGCTCGACGTCTCCGAGCATGTCGACAAGCGCACTTTGCGGTTCATGGGGCCGGGCGCGGCCTATGCGCATATCGCGATGAGCCAGGCCATCGCAGATGCCGGTCTGGAAGAGAGCGACATCTCCAACCCGCGCACCGGTCTTGTGGCGGGTTCGGGCGGGCCCTCGACCAGTGCCATGTTCGCGGCACATCAGACGGTGCTGAACAGCGGCGCCCCTAAGCGCATCGGCCCCTTCGCGGTGCCGAAATGCATGTCCTCGACGATCTCGGCCAATCTCTCGACCGCGTTCAAGATTAAGGGCATCAACTACTCGATCACCTCGGCCTGCTCGACCTCGCTGCATTGCATCGGCAACGCTGCCGAGCAGATCATGATGGGCAAGCAGGACCTGATGTTCGCGGGCGGCGGCGAGGAACTGGACTGGACGCTGTCCTGCCTCTTCGACGCGATGGGCGCGATGTCGTCGAAGTATAACGACACGCCGGAGCGTGCCTCGCGCGCCTTCGACGCGAACCGCGACGGGTTCGTCATCGGCGGCGGCGGCGGCATCGTGGTGCTCGAGGAACTGGAGCACGCGAAGGCCCGCGGCGCCAAGATCTATGCCGAGGTCACCGGCTACGGGGCCACGTCGGACGGCCACGACATGGTCGCGCCCTCGGGCGAGGGCGGCGAGCGCGCCATGCGGCTGGCGCTTCAGACGCTGCCCGAAGGCCGCAGCGTCGGCTATATCAACGCGCACGGCACCTCGACGCCTGTGGGCGATGTCGGAGAGATCGAGGCGGTGCGCCGCGTCTTCGGCGATGGCAGCACGCCTCCGGTCAGCTCGACCAAGTCGATGACGGGCCACAGCCAGGGCGCAACCGGCGCACAGGAGGCGATCTACTGCCTTCTCATGCTCGAGCACGACTTCATCACGCCCTCGATCAATGTCGAGACCCTCGACCCGGCGCTGAAGCCCGAGGAGATCGCGACCGAGCTGGTCGAGAACGCTGGGCTCGACACGGTCATGACCAACTCCTTCGGCTTCGGAGGCACGAACGGATCGATGCTTCTGAGCAAGTTCAAAGACTGATCACGGGACGGGACGGCGGATATGAGCGGAGTTCTCGACGGAAAACGCGGTCTGGTGATGGGCGTCGCCAACGAACGCTCGATTGCCTGGGGTATCGCCAAGGCGATGGCCGGGGCCGGGGCCGAGCTGGCCTTCACCTACCAGGGCGAGGCCTTCGGGTCGCGGCTGAAGCCCCTGGCGGAAAGCGTCGGCTCGGATTTCATGGTCGACGTGGATGTCACCGACGATGCGTCGCTCGATGCGGCCTTCGCGGCGCTCGGCGAGCGCTGGGACAGTCTCGATTTTCTCGTCCACGCCATCGCCTTTTCCGACAAGTCGGAGCTGACGGGGCGGTTCCTCAACACGAGCCGGGCGAACTTCAAGGCGTCGCTCGACATCTCCTGCTACAGCTTCATCGAGGTCGCCCGGCGCGCCCATCCGCTGATGGTCGAGAAGGGCGGGACGCTCCTGACGCTGACCTATCAGGGCTCGAACAAGGTCGTGCCGAATTACAACGTGATGGGCGTGGCCAAGGCGGCGCTGGAAAGCGCGACGCGCTACCTCGCCAACGATCTGGGACCCGAGGGCATCCGCGTGAACGCGATCTCGCCCGGACCGATGAAGACCCTGGCCGGGGCGGCCATCGGTGGCGCGCGCAAGACCTACAAGCACACCGACATGAACGCGCCCCTGCGCGCCAATGCGACGCTCGACGCGGTCGGCGGCACGGCGGTCTGGCTGGCCTCGGATGCGGGCGCCTGCACGACCGGCGAGGTTATCCATGTCGATGGCGGCTTCCACGTCCTCGGCATGCCGCAATACGACAATCTCTGAGGAGGCGAGCGCGATGCGTCTGACGATCCCGGTCCTGGCAATCCTGTCCCTGTCACTCGCGGCCTGTGGCGATGCACCCCAGAGCACGGCTCCGACCGGTGGCGCGATGCCGGTTATGCAGGACGTGCCGGGCCTCACCCCGGGCATGACCCGGGAGGAGGCGGCGGCGGCCATGGGCGGCGAGGCCGGATTCGAGAACGACATCATGCAGGCCGGGCTGACCTGCGTGTCCTATCTGACCGGCGCGACCTACGCGCATGGCATCTTCCGGGACGGAACCCTCGAGCGGGCGAGCGGCGGGCATATGATGCCCTGCACCTTCGATCCGTCGATCTGAGGAACCCGCCGCATCAGGGGGCGTTGGATCGGCAACAGAAGGAGCCGATTCATGTCCCACAAGCTGACCCTGACCTCGATCACGCCCGTCACCCACGACACCTACCATCTCGTCTTCGACCGGCCGGACGGCTTCGACTTCGCACCCGGCCAGGCCGTCGACCTGGCGCTCGACCGCGACGAGTGGCGCGACGAGAAGCGTCCCTTCACCTTCACCTCGCTGCCCGAAGACGACATGCTCGAGTTCGTGATCAAGTCCTACCCGTCGCATGACGGGGTGACCGAGCAGATCGCGAAGATGAAGCCGGGCGACAAGGCGGTGATCGACGATCCCTGGGGCGCCATCGCCGACAAGGGCGCGGGCTGGTTCATCGCGGGCGGGGCCGGGATCACGCCGTTCATCGCGATCCTGAAGAAGCGGCTCAAAGAAAACGGGACGCTCGAAGGCTCGACGCTGATCTTCTCCAACATGACCGAGAAGGACATCATCCTGCGCGACACGTTCGAGCGGATGCCGGGGCTCAAATGCGTGTTCACGGTGACAGACGAGCCGAGCTCGCCGCTTTGCATGGGCATGATCGGCAAGGAAATGCTGGCGCAGCATGTCACGCCGGGCGCGGGCAAGTGCTATGTCTGCGGGCCGGACAAGATGATCGAGGACATCTCGGGCGCACTGAAAGAGATCGGCGTCGAGGATGGCGACATCGTCACCGAAGAGTTCGACTGAGGGGCCCGGGCGAGGCGGATTTCGAACCGAAATCCGCGCGAAATCCGGTCCGGATTTCGTTCGGCCTCCGTCCCGGAGGCCGCCGCCCGCTCAGAACCACTGACCAGGCTCCATCAGCCCCAGGTCCAGAAGCTGCCGCGAATGCCATTCGAACGGCGCCGAGTTGTACCACTGGAAGCTTCCGATATCGAAGGCCGAGCCGGGGTTGCGCTTCAGCGCCTTGGCGGTTCGGAAGCTGACGATCGCGGATGTCAGGTTGTTGTGCCAGGGGCAGGCATAGGTGTTGTATTCTTCGTCCGAGAATGTGTGGTCCGACCTCAGCATCAGGTTCGGCTTCGCCTTGAAGAGCGCGATGCGGTCGATCTTGCGCCGATCGGCGGGCACGTGCTCTTCGTAGCGCCAGCGCAGCCCGCCGAAGAAATCGAGCTGCCGTTCCTTCGGATGGTTGTGATTCGCGGCGTCCTGCCGGGCCAGGGCGTAATATCCCGACCGATCGAGAAACGCCTCGTCGAGCGACACGGCCGTCGGATTGCGCGCAAGATCGGCGGCGTAGAGATCGATCACATAGGTGAGCATCGCGTCGCGGCGCTCTTCGGTGTGAAAGGCCAGCATCTCTTCCACGGTCCGCGTCTCGCAGAACGGGTGAAACAGGTATTCGGCGTTGTAGCAGTAATAAAGCCAGACGCCCGGTGCCGCAGGGATGATCGCGTTGACCGCGCTCTGTGCCGCGTCCTCGGCGGCGGTGTCGTAATCCACCCGGTGCACGAAACCGTCGAGATCGGGCGGCAGCGCGAACACGGTAGGCATGAAGGTCACGACCGCGGCAAAGCCCAGCTGCTGATGGTGCCGGATCGTGGTGTCGATCTCGACCTCGTCCTCGATGAAGATCAGCGCCACCGGCCCGCGGGCCAGCGCGTCCTTGCCGGTCGAGAGAAAGCTGTCCAGAGAGTCGTAGCGCATGGCGCCCCATTCTGCCGTTCCGCGGTTCAGAATTCGTGAAAGCGGGGGTCATTGCAAGCCGGGCCTCGGATGCGATATGCCCCGGCCTCGACCCCGTTGCCGGAGCGCCAGAGATGACCCAGCCGAAAAAGCTCTTCATCAAGACCTATGGCTGTCAGATGAACGTCTATGACAGCGAGCGCATGTCCGAAGCGCTGGGCGGCGAGGGCTATGTCACCACGGATCGTCCCGACGATGCGGACATGATCCTGCTGAACACCTGCCACATCCGTGAACGCGCCGCCGAAAAGGTCTATTCCGAGCTCGGTCGCTACAAGAGCCTCAAGGCCGAGAAACCCGACCTCAAGATCGGCGTTGCGGGCTGCGTCGCCCAGGCCGAGGGCGAAGAGATCATGCGGCGCCAGCCGATGGTCGATCTCGTGGTCGGACCGCAGAGCTACCATCGCCTGCCCGAACTTGCCGCGCGGGCCGGGGCAGGGGCCAAGGCGCTCGACACGGAATTTCCGGAAGAGGACAAGTTCGCCCATCTCGCCGCGCGCCCCAAGGCCGCGCGCGGGCCGACGGCGTTTCTGACCGTGCAGGAGGGCTGCGACAAGTTCTGTGCCTTCTGCGTCGTGCCCTATACGCGCGGGGCCGAAGTGTCGCGCCCGGCGGACCGCGTGATCGCCGAGGCGCACGATCTGGTCAAGCGCGGCGTGCGCGAGATCACGCTTCTCGGTCAGAACGTCAACGCCTATCACGGGCACGAGGGCGGACTCGCGGGCCTGATCCACGCGCTGGCCGAGATCGACGGGCTTCTGCGCATCCGCTTCACGACCTCGCATCCGAACGACATGGACGACGCGCTCATCGCGGCACATGGCGAATGCGAGAAACTCATGCCCTACCTGCACCTGCCGGTGCAGGCGGGCTCCGACCGGATCCTGAAGCGGATGAACCGCCAGCACACCGCCGAGGAGTACGTCCGCTTGATCGAGCGGCTCCGCGCCGCGCGTCCCGACCTGCATCTCTCCGGCGATTTCATCGTGGGCTTTCCCGAGGAGACCGAAGAGGACTTCCAGGCGACCCTCGATCTGATCGACGAGGTCCGCTACGGCTCGGCCTTCTCCTTCAAGTACTCGACCCGCCCGGGCACGCCTGCCGCAGAGCGCGATCAGCTGTCCGAAGAGGTGAAGGACGAGCGTCTCCAGCGGCTTCAGGCCCTTCTTGTCAAGCACCAGCGCGCCGCGCAGGACGCGATGGTCGGGCGCGAGGTCGGCGTATTGTTCGAAAAACCGGGACGGTTCGCGGGGCAGATGGTGGGCAAGTCCGACCATCTCCATGCCGTGCATGTCGCCGCGGACGGTATCGCTCCGGGAGATCTGAGGCGCGTCCGCATCGTGGAAAGCGGTCCGAACTCGCTGATGGGCGAGCTCGTGACGCTCTGAGCGTCTATGCGCCGTCCCGAGAGGGGGCCGCTGATCGACCTCATTCGACCCTTGGTGCCCGCCGGTCACGGCTCGTGATTGTTTCCCCGGCCGCTACAATATCTTGTGGTTTTCGCTTCACAGAAAAAAATTTGTTGATACTCTGGCGACTATTAAGCGTTTGAACGGTCGTGCGCGCCTGCGCGCTGCCGAAACGGGCGCAGTCAACGGTATCGGAAGGGACATGGCTGTGGGGAGCTACATCTACGGGACGGGCCGCCTGGCCGCCGCGCTGACCGCGCTGGCGATGAGTGTGACAGCGGCGCCAGCCTTTGCCGACACGGAGAGCCTGGGCGCTCCCGTGATCTCGACCCAGAACACGCGAACCGTCGTGGTGGGCGAGCAATATATTCCCGGCATCTGGGTCGATCCCGATGGCTGCGAGCACTGGGTCATGGATGACGGTGTCGAGGGCTACATGAGCCCCCACGTGAACCGCAAAGGCATCCCGGTCTGCCGCCGCGGCAATGTCTGCGGCGTGATGAACACCGACCAGTTCTTCGCCACCGACCGCTACGCGATCTCTCCGGGCGGCAAGCAGCGCCTGGCCGAGTTCTTCAGCTCCGCCTCGGCCACGGCCTTCGTGATCGCGGGCCATACCGACAGCCGGGCCTCCGACGAATACAACATGAAGCTCAGCTACAACCGCGCCAACGCGGTCGCCAAGGTGGGCCGCTCGGTCGGCGCCAATATCGTCGACATCCGCGGCTACGGCGAGCGGATGCCCGCGGCGTCGAACGCCACGACCGAGGGCATGGCGAAGAACCGCCGCGTCGAAATCATCTGTATCCGTTGAGGAGCGTGGCCATGACCATCACAAAACTTTCGCTTCTCGGGCTGGCCGCCTTTGCACTGGCCGGATGCGAACTGGGCGAGGGCTTCGGCGCCTACGGCCCCGACAAGTCCATCGACCGCGGCATCGATTCCAAGGATCTCAGCCAGCTCAAGGCCGGTATCTGGATCGATCCGAACGGCTGCGACCACTGGATCATCGACGACGGCGTCGAAGGCTACCTGTCGCAGCGGCTCGACAAATACGGCAAGCCGGTCTGTTCGGGCGCCGCGCCACCGACCTCGACGGTGGGGGATTTCAAGGGCGGCTCCACGTCCATCATCGGAGACCCGCTCTGACCGCCGCAGGTTCATCAAGATGTCACCGGGCCGTGCATGGTTTTTCCCATGCGCGGCCTTTTTCATTGCGCCTGAGCCGTCCCGCGCTTGCCCTTACCCGGCTGGCTTGGGACAATATCGACAGACTCGCAGACCCGGAGACCTGAGTGAACGCTGCCACCCTGACAGAAGCCAGCATCGAATTCCCAGACAACCGCCTTTTGATCGAGCTTTGTGGTGAGTTCGACCGCAACCTGACCGATATCGAAAGCCGCCTTGGCGTGCAGATCCTGCGCCGCGGCAACTACCTGTCGGTGCATGGCGAGCCCGCCGCGCAGACCGAGGCCATCGAGGTCCTGAGATCGCTCTACAACCGGCTCGAGCAGGGCCGCCCCGTGGGCCACGGCGATATCGACCGCGAGTTCCGCATGGGCACCGAGGGCGGGAGCCCGGCCGACCAGCTCGAGATGTTCGGCGGCGGCAAGGTCGAGATCAAGACGCGCAAGAAGCTGATCGAGCCGCGAACCGAGGCGCAGAAGGCCTATGTCCGGTCGCTCTACGAGAACGAGCTGGCCTTCGGCATCGGCCCCGCGGGCACCGGCAAGACCTATCTCGCCGTCGCGGTGGGGGTGAATCTCTTCATCACCGGCGCGGTCGACAAGATCATCCTGTCGCGCCCCGCGGTCGAGGCGGGCGAGCGCCTGGGCTTTCTGCCTGGCGACATGAAGGAGAAGATCGACCCCTACATGCAGCCGCTCTACGACGCGCTGAACGACTTCCTCCCCGGCAAGCAGCTTGCCCGGATGATGGAGGAAAAGACGGTCGAGATCGCGCCCCTGGCCTTCATGCGCGGTCGCACGCTGTCGAACGCCTTCGTGGTACTCGACGAGGCGCAGAACGCCACCTCGATGCAGATGAAGATGTTCCTGACGCGCCTCGGCGAAGGGTCGCGTATGGTAATCACCGGTGACCGAAGCCAGATCGACCTGCCGCGCGGCGTGCAGTCGGGCCTGAAGGATGCCGAGCGGCTCCTGACCGGGATCCCCAAGATCAGCTTCAACTACTTCACCGCGAAAGACGTGGTGCGCCATCCGCTCGTCGCCGCGATCATCGAGGCCTATGACCGCGACAGCCCCCAGCCGGGCTGAGCGCGCGATGCTGACCGAGACGGTTCTGGAGGGCCCCGACTGGGAGGGGACCGGTCTGGCCGAGATCGCCGAGCGCGCCGCGCAGGCGGCTCTCCGGGGCGCGGGGGTCGACCCCGAGGGCTACGAGATCGCAGTCCTTGGCTGCTCGGATGCCCGCATCGCGACCCTCAACGCGGAGTTCCGCAAGAAGCCGCGTCCCACCAACGTGCTGAGTTGGCCCGCCTGGGATCTCGCGCCCGAGCAGCCCGGCGCGGCGCCGGATCTGCCGCCACCGGCAGACGAGGACGAGGCCTTGGGCGATATTGCGCTGGCCTTCGGGGTCTGCACCGCCGAGGCACTGGCCGCGGGCCTCAGTTTCGACGATCATGTCACCCATCTGGTCGTTCACGGAACCTTGCATCTTTTGGGCTATGATCACGAAACCGACGCCGACGCCCTTCGGATGGAGGCGTTGGAGACCAAGATCCTGGCCGGTCTCGGAATCGCCGACCCCTATGCGCAGGAGCCGTGACATGGCCGCAACCGGAGCATCGGCCTTGCGGCCCGGGGCTCTTGGCAAACGCGCATGAGAGACCACATACTTCCCGCAGGGCTTGGCCCTGCTGCCACAGAAGGACAGACAGAGGATAATGGGCGACACAGACGGCTCGTCTAACGCTGCGCAGAGCGCGCAAGACACGGACAGGACCGAAGCGGGCGGACAGGGATTGTTCCGCTGGATATTCGATGCGTTCTCGGGACAGGAGACTGACCAGGACGAAGAGGCGAACGGACACAGCGCTCCGGCCTCCATTCTTCGCACCCACGGCATGATCAACCTCCGCCGGATGCGCGTCGATGACGTGTCGATCCCGAAGGCCGACATCATCGCGGTGCCCGACACGATCACCAAGGACGAGCTCGTCAAGATCTTCCGCGACAGCGGTCTGACGCGGCTGCCGGTCTATACGGGCACCCTGGATACGCCCGTGGGCATGGTGCACCTGAAGGACTTCGCGCTCATGCACGGGTTCAACGGCTCGGGCACGCGCTTCAATCTCAAGAAGATGCTGCGCCCGCTCGTCTTTGTCCCGCCCTCGATGCCCATTGGCGTTCTCCTGACGAAGATGCAGTCCGAACGCCGTCACATGGCTCTGGTCATCGACGAATATGGCGGGGTCGACGGTCTGGTGACGATCGAAGACCTGATCGAACAGGTGATCGGCCAGATCGAGGACGAACACGACACCGACGAGGACAAGACCTTCCGGCTGGAAAAGACCGGCTGCTACATCGCGCAGGCCAAGACCTCGCTCGACGAGTTCGAGGCCGAGATCGGTCTGCAGCTCACCGAAAGCGACGATATCGACGCCGAGGAGATCGACACCCTGGGTGGTCTCGTCTTCGCGCTCGCCGGGCACGTCCCGGCGCGGGGCGAGATGGTTCCGCATCCGGCGGGGGTCGAGTTCGAGGTGATCGACGCCGATCCGCGCCGCATCAAGCGGCTGCGGGTGCGGTTGCCCGGAACCGCGGGCACCGCCGCGGCGGCCAATATCCGAACCGCGAGCGGAGGCGCCGCTGCAGGCAGTGGCTGAGACCAGCGGCCTGCGCCGCAAGCGCAGCGCCCTCGCGCGGCCCGCTCTGGCCCTCGGGCTGGGCGGGCTTTTCGCATTGGGGCAGGCGCCCTGGTCGCTGTGGTATGTCGCGCTCCCGGCGCTCGTTCTGGGCGTCGCCCTGATCTCGGGCGCACGCAGGCCGCGCGTCGCGGGATGGAGCGGCTGGACCTTCGGCGTCGGCTATTTCGCGGTCTCGCTCAACTGGATCACCGAACCGTTCCAGGTCGATGCGGCGGTGACCGGGTGGATGGCGCCCTTCGCGCTTGTCCTGATCGCGGCGGGGCTGGCGCTCTTCTGGGCGCTGCCGGCCTGGGCATCAGCCCGGATCGGTCAGCGCTGGGCATTGGTCCCGCTCTGGACGCTGGCAGAGCTGGCGCGCGCCTATATCCTCACCGGCTTTCCGTGGGGTCTTCTCGGCTATTTCTGGACCGAGACGCCGGTCGCGCAATGGAGCGCCTGGATCGGCCCGCACGGGCTGGTGCTTCTGACCCTGACGACGGCGATGCTGGCCGCGCGTGCCGTGACCCTCCGCCGCCCGCTCCCCGCCCTCGCGGCGCTCGCGCTCCTTGCCGGGCTCTGGGGCGGCGGTGCGGCGCGGATCGGAGCGATGGACGAGGGCGCGGGACCCATCGTGCGGCTCGTGCAGCCCAACGCACCGCAGGCGGAGAAGTGGAAACGCGACCGCATTCCGGTCTTCTTCGAGCGGCTCGTCTTCTACACCGGGCTTGAGCCTCGGCCGGACCTGATCGTCACCCCCGAAACCGTGCTTCCGATGATGCTCGACAACGCGGGCGAGGCGCTTGCCATCCTGCACGAGGAAGGCGGCTCGGTCCCGATGGTGATCGGCGTTCAGCGCGTCGAGGAGGGCCGCTACTACAATTCCGCGATCTACATGAACGCGGACGGTGCCGTCAGCCAGACCTATGACAAGCACCACCTCGTGCCGTTCGGAGAATACATGCCCGCGGCCTGGGCCTTCCGGCATGTCGGCATAGGCGGGCTCGCGCAGCGGGCCGAGTATGGCTATTCGGCGGGTCCGGGACCCCAGCTCATGGATCTCGGCGCCATCGGCAAGGCGCTGCCGCTCATCTGCTACGAGGCGGTGTTCCCGCAGGATGTGCGCGGCACCGACGAGCGCCCGGCTCTCCTTTTGCAACTGACAAACGATGCCTGGTTCGGCGCGGCCTCCGGTCCGTATCAGCACCTCGCCCAAGCGCGGCTGCGCGCCATCGAGCAGGGCCTGCCGGTGCTCCGCGCCGCGAACACCGGGGTCTCGGCGGTGATCGATCCCTGGGGGCGGGTGCTCGGGTCCCTGCCGCTCGGGGCCGAGGGCGCGCTCGATCTGCCGTTGCCACCGCCCGGTCCGGTCACGCTTTATGCGCGAACGGGTGATATCCCGGTGTTTCTGTTGCTTCTGGCGCTCGCCCTTTTGGCGCTGACGGGTAGGCGCAGACATTCCGATTGACCCCGAGGGGCGGGGTGCTTAGCTGCGCCTGTAGAAAAATACCCGTCACAACGGCTTCCTGGCGTGGCGGCAATAGACCCAATGGAGCACTTCCCCATGTCGCGACAGGACTACATCTTCACCTCGGAGTCCGTGTCTGAGGGCCATCCGGACAAGGTCTGTGACCGCATCTCGGACTCGATCCTCGACGCTCTCCTGGCCGAGGACCCGCTCGCCCGCGTGGCCTGCGAGACCTTCGCGACCACCGACCGCGTCGTCATCGGCGGCGAGATCGGCCTGACCGATCAGGACAAGCTCGCGAGCTACATGGCGTCGGTCCCGGACATCGTGCGCGCCTGCATCAAGGATATCGGCTACGAGCAGGACAAGTTTCACCACGAGACCGTCGAGATCACCAACCTCCTGCACGAGCAGTCCGCGCATATCGCGCAAGGCGTGACCGGCGAGCGCGGTGACGAGGGGGCGGGCGACCAGGGCATCATGTTCGGCTACGCCACGAACGAGACCCACGCGCTGATGCCGGCGCCGATCCAGTATTCCCACGCGATCCTCCGGCGTCTGGCCGAGGTTCGCAAATCCGGCACCGAGCCGCTTTTGCGCCCCGATGCCAAGACCCAGCTTTCGGTCCGATACGAAGGCGGCAAGCCGGTGGGCGTGACGCAGATCGTGCTCTCGACCCAGCATGCCGACGAGAGCCAGAGCTCGGCGGATATCCGGGCCATCGTCGAGCCTTACGTCCGCGAGGTCCTGCCCGACGGCTGGATCACGCCCGAGACCGAATGGTGGGTCAACCCGACCGGCACCTTCGTCATCGGCGGTCCCGACGGGGATGCGGGCCTGACGGGCCGCAAGATCATCGTCGACACCTATGGCGGGGCCGCGCCGCATGGCGGCGGCGCGTTCTCGGGCAAGGACCCGACCAAGGTCGATCGCTCGGCGGCCTATGCCGCGCGTTATCTGGCGAAAAACGTAGTTGCCGCGGGGCTGGCCGAGCGCTGCCTGATCCAGGTCTCCTATGCGATCGGCGTCGCCAAGCCGCTCTCGATCTATGCCGAGACCTACGGCACGGGCGAGGTCGATGCGGCGGCCATCGAACGCGCGATCCCCAAGGTCATGGATCTCACGCCGCGCGGCATCCGGACCCATCTCGACCTGAACCGCCCGATCTATGCCCGCACCGCCGCATATGGCCATTTCGGGCGCGCGCCGGAAGAGGATGGCGGATTTTCCTGGGAACGCACCGATCTCGCCGACAAGCTGAAGGCCGAGGTCTGAGCGCAAGCCTTAGGGGCAGGATGGCGCGGCCTGGTCCGCGTCAGCCCGCCAGGGGCGAGGTGCCGCGGAGCCTCAGGAACAGGCTCTGCTCGTCGTCATTCCTGAAGAAGGGCACGGAGGCGGGCGCTTCGGTGCGGTCGAGGCTTGCGGCAATCTCTGCCAGCACGACCTCGGTGATGAAGGGCATGTCGAGCGCCCGGATCTCGCCAAGCGGCACCCAGCTAAGATGCGCCAATTCGTCGGACGCGGCCGAGAAATCATCCGGGTCCGACGCAAGATGATCGGCATCCACGAGAAAGAACCGCGCGTCGAACCGGCGCGGCCGGCCGGGCGGTGTAATCGCGCGAAACACGAAGCGCAGCGCCTCGGCCGAGGGAACATGCCCGGTTGCGGCGAATGCGGTCCAGTCGGTGGGCACGTCGCCGGACCAGTCTCCGGGAAGACCGAGAACCTGTCCGGTTTCCTCGAAAAGCTCGCGGATCGCCGCGACCGCAAGCGCCGTGCCGATGCCCTTGGGGGCGTCTTCCTCCATCCGGTCCGCGCAGGGCAGGGACAGCGGATTCGCGAGCGGTATATCCGCATCGCCGCGGTCGACCGCGCCTCCGGGGAAGACGAATTTCGATGGCATGAACGCGGCCTTGGCGCCGCGCTGGCCCATCAGGATCCGCGGCGCGGTCCGGCGGTCGCGCAGGACGATGACCGTCGCGGCGTCGCGTACCGGAACCGGCTGGACAGGATCTGAGCTCACCTCGGCCTTTCCGGGGCCGGGGCCAGCCTCATGCCGTGCCGCCGAACCCATGCATCTGTCGCGACCATTGGAAGGCCACGATCATCCCCTTCAATCGGGGCAGAAGATAGAGAGACAATCCGATGCAGCCAACCGCGAACACGGTGAAGAGCACGAGCGGCTCCGGGCGCCAGGTCTCGAAGACGATCAGGAGGAGCGGCGCCATCAGGTGCCCGACAATCAGGATCGTCAGGTAAGCGGGGCCGTCATCGGCGCGGTGGTGGTGCAGCTCTTCGCGACAGACCGGGCAGCTTTCGCGTACCTTGAGATATCCGCGCAGAAGCGGGCCAGTCCCGCAATTGGGGCATTTCCGCCGCCACCCCTTCAGGAGCGCGGGACCCGTGGCACGGTCCGCTTCGGTCGGCTTGGCTGTATCGAGGTCGGCAGACATCGGCTGGTCCTTGAGTCGGGTCTGGGGCGAAAGTTACCGACCAAGATGAGGCCGCCGCAGCCCTGTTGGAAGAGGCCAATCTGCCCCGCGTCGGGATGTCGCGCCGATCTGACGGTGGTGGTGTCTCGGTGAGGCCCGAGCGGTTCGGGGCAAACAGGCGAGTTTTCCGACCTCTTGCTCGGTCTTCTCGCACAACCACCCTAGCTGGGCTACGCAACTCTTTCGCTGCGAAGCCGGCGCCGTGCGCTTGAAGGCGAGGACCGGTCGCGGTCTTCCGTTCGGCTCGTGCCAAGAGCCGAGATACCGGCCCTCACGTCCCTCCTGCAGCGAAGAGCGGCAGTTGGGCCTGTCGGACGGGGCTCGCAATCCGCGAGAGAACCATTCGATCATCATAAAGCATCGCCCGGTTCCGTCCGCCTTTCTTCGCGGCATAGAGCGCGGCATCGGACTGCTCGAGGATCCCTTCGACCGTGCTCGATCCATCGCCCATCGCCACGCCGAGGCTGATCGTCACCGGGACCGTCTCGTCCGGGGAGGTTCGGACCGCGGCGCAGAGCCGTCGCGCGGCCTGCATCGCGCGCTGGGCATCGGTGTCGGGCATGGCGATCAGGAATTCCTCGCCGCCCAGGCGGGCGATCAGGTCGGCGCTGCGCAGGCTTCCCGACAGCCGCTCCGCGGCGCGGGCCAGCACCCGGTCGCCTTCCTGGTGGCCGTGCCGGTCGTTGATCCGCTTGAACCGGTCGAGATCGGCGATCATCACCGCGAAGGGCCGATCCTCCCGGGCGGCGCGCTCGGCCATCCGTTCGATATGCGGAAGCGCGTAGCGGCGATTGTAGAGACCGGTAAGCGGATCGGTGAGCGCCGCTTTCAGCCCGGCCCGGACCGATGCGCGCAGGCGCTGCCGGATACGCTCAGAGGCGATCTGCTTGTCGAGGCGCAGCGCGAATTCCCGGGGATCGACCGGCTCCATCAGGATGTCGGACGCGCCCAGATCGAGCGCCGCCGCCGCGCCCTGGCTCTGGTCGGCCCGCGCGATGTAGAGGATCCCCGCGTGACGGCTTGCCGGACGCGCGCGCAACTCGGCCAGAAGCGACAGAGCCTGCCCGCCGAGGACGGTTTCGGAGACCACGTAGACCTCGGAGCTCGGGTTCTCGTCCCGGAGCACGTCCCGCGGGTCGCGATTGGACAACCGGTAGAGCGGGCGCGCCCGTAGCGGTGCGCATAGGGCTTCGAGGCGCGTCTCGCCGGCGTTCGCCAACACCGCGATCTCGGCCGGCCGTTCGAACGGCGCGGCCGCTTCGGCCAGGCCGAGCGCGCGGTCGGTGCCGTCGCGCAGTCTCAGCTCGCGCTCGCTGTCCCGCGCGCGCATCAGGTTGCGCATCCGGGCAAGGAGAACTGCATCGTCCACCGGCTTGACCATCACGTCATCGGCCCCTGAACCGAGAAGCGCCAGCCGCGCCGCAGGATCGGCGCGGTTCTGCAGCACCAGGATGCGCGGCTCGCCTGCGGAGCCCGACCGGCGCAGCGCGGCGCAGAGCGCGGTGACCGGGCGGTCGGGCAGGTCGGAGGCCAGGATGATCACGTCGATCCCGCCCTTTGCCACCCGTGCCATCACATCCGCGGCGCTGGCCGCCTGGCTGATGTCGTAGCAGGCCGCCAGTAGCCTGACCCTGAGCACGATCCGGTTGGTCGGCGTCGCATCGGCGATCAATACGCGTCCCGCCATGACCTCTCCCTCCGTCTGCGATAGAGCTGCGAGCTTGCGCTGGCCCGTTCTCTCGGTTTTCTGTCAAACTCGTTAAGAATTGGTTTCGGGGAGAGCGGAGATGGCGACCGATCGCGAGCGCGCGGAGATCGTGGGATTGCAGGCCGTGGCCTGGCTGGCCGGGCATGACGACCTCTTGCCCGTCTTTCTGGGCTCGACCGGAGCCGATGCCGAGACCTTCCGGACCGCGCTCGCGGACCCGGTGTTCCAGGGATCTGTTCTCGACTTCCTGATGATGGACGATGCCTGGCTGACCGAGTTCTGCGACGCGCGCGAGCTTCCCTATGACGCGCCGATGCGGGCGCGGATGGCCTTGCCGGGCGGCGAACAGGTCAACTGGACATGACGGGCGTAGAGGCGATCCTCTTCGACAAGGACGGCACGCTCTTCGATTTCCAGGCGACCTGGGGAGCCTGGGCCGTGGATGTGATCGACACGCTTGCCGAGGGTCACGAGGACCGGGCCGCCGCCTTGGCCGACGCGGCGCGGTTCGACCGCCAAGCGGCGCGGTTTCATCCCGACAGCCCGATCATCGCCGGGACGAATCGCGAGGCGGCCGAGCGCCTTGCCGCGGTCCTGCCGGGGACACGGGCCGAGGCGCTCGAGGGATTTCTGTCCGAGCGCGCGGCCCAGGCGCCGCTGGTGGCCGCGGCGGATCTCGTCCCGCTTCTCGACAGGTTGCGCAACTCGGGCCTCGCGCTCGGCGTGGTCACGAACGACACCGAAGCGGTCGCGCGCGCACATCTTTCGAGCGCGGGCGTTCAGGACCGGTTTCGCGCGATTCTCGGGTTCGACAGCGGTCACGGAAGCAAGCCGGAGCCGGGGCCACTTCTCGCCGCCGCGCGGCTGCTCGACGCGACGCCCGAGCGGTGCCTGATGGTGGGCGACAGCCGCCATGATCTACTCGCGGCGCAGGCGGCAGGCATGACCGGGCTGGGGGTCCTGACCGGCCCCGCACAGGAGGCGGAGCTGGCGCCCCTCGCGGCAGAGGTGCTGGGCTCGATCGGAGAGCTTCCGCGCTATCTTGGGCTCGGCTAACTCTCTTCGGCGCTGTTCAGACTTTATTAATCCAAAGCTGTCAGAGTTCCTGCCAGGAGCTTCGCGATGCATGGATTGATCAATCGCACCATCCAGAATTTCGTGACGGACAGCTACGGCGCGGAGCGTTGGACAGAGGTGACACGGGCGGCCAATGCCGAAACCGCGGATTTCGAGCCGATGCTGTCCTATGACCGTGAGACCACGTCGGGCCTCGTCGCCGCGATGGCCGCGGTCCTCGAACGCACGCCGGAAAACTGCCTCGAAGATCTCGGCACCTATCTCGTGTCGCATCCGAACTCGCGCACGGCGCGGCGGCTGCTGCGCTATGGCGGCGACGACTTCCGTGAGTTTCTCCTGTCGCTCGATGACCTTCCGGACCGGCTGCGACTGGCGCTCCCGGACCTGCGGCTGCCGGAGCTCGAGGTGATCGAGCACGACGCACAATCCTGCACGGTTCTCTGCCGCGGCTCGGAGCCGCTGTTCGCCGCCGTCCTTCTCGGCGTTCTGCGCGCGATGGCGGATGATTACGGCGCGCTTGCGCTGCTGCAGCCCGGCTCGCGGCTCGATGGCGTGGCGACGCTCGACGTCCTTCTGGTCGACGAGGCGCATGGGCTCGCCAAGAGCTTCGATCTCGCCCCGGCCCGCGTCGAGGAGACGCTGGAATGAGCACGCCCTGTCCGCTGGACACGCTCTGCCCGATGCATCTCGACCTCTCACCTGACGGAGGCATCTGTCACGTGGGACCGACGATGGCCCGCGTGCTTGATGGCCTCTCATGGCACCACCGGCCCGTCCTTGAACTCATCCATGTCGACCGCCCGCGCGGGCTCGACGCGTTTTCCGATCTGGTCCAGCAGTCGGGCCGCAAGCTGCGGCTGAGACTGCGGGCCGACGAGGTGCGGCTCTCCGGCGTTCTGGTGCGGAAGCCCTGCGGCGGCGCCATTATCGACTGCAGTTTCGGGATCGGCGTGGGCGAGGCGGTGGCGCGCTACGGCTTGTCCGGTCGGGATTTCGCGCCGACCGATCTGTCCGTCGAGTTCCTGTTCCTGCAGGAAGCGAAATCGGCGGCGATGAGCGCCTCGCGCCGTTTGAACCGGCGGCTTCAAAGCGCGCGTATCCTGGCGGAGACGCAGGCCTTCACCGACACGCTGACCGGCCTCGGCAATCGCCGCGCGCTCGACCAGGCGCTCGACCGCCTGACGCATGAGGGGCGGCCTTTCGCGTTGATGCAGATCGATCTCGATCTCTTCAAGGCGGTCAATGACAGCCTTGGGCACGGGGCAGGGGACGCGGTGCTGCAGGCCGTCGCTGAACGCATCGACGCTATCGTGCGCAGCGGCGATACAGCCGCGCGGGTCGGCGGCGACGAGTTCGTGCTGATCTTTCCCGGCCTCGCCGATGCGGCACGGCTGGAACGGATCGCTGCGCGCCTGATCGCCGCGATCGAAGAGCCGGTCTTTCATGATCGCCAGGCCTGCCGTGTTTCGGCGAGCATCGGCATAGCCTGCTCCGAGCATTGCGCCACCACCGGGATCGCCCCGCTCGAAGCCGCGGACCGGGCACTCTACGACGCGAAGCACGCGGGCCGAGGACGCGCGGCATTCGCCAAGGGGCACGGCAGCTTGGCGGAGCCGGCCGTCCTGAAAGAACCTTGAATTTTGCACGCGGACGGTCTTGATCCCGCCAAGCCACCGAAGTAAGTAGCCCCGCAGTTGGGGTGTAGCCAAGCGGTAAGGCAGCGGTTTTTGGTACCGTGTACCGTAGGTTCGAATCCTACCACCCCAGCCACTTCCTCTAAAGACATCAGTGACAGCCCTGCGAGGATCGCACTTCGGCCGCCCGAGAGTGTCTTTCACACGGCGATCACTAAAGGCCGTGAGCCGGTTTCCGAGGGTCGTCATGTGAAAACGGGCGCCCTCATCAGGCGGGATCAGTCCCGGCTGATGAAGGCGTCCGCTTTCAGAACTCCAGCTCTTTTCAGAAGAAACTCGCGGCCCTCGACAGGTAGGAGGTTATCCGCTGTTTCGAGCGTTTGCCGCTTTGCTCCTCGGTGAGGTTGAAGCGCGCGGAGACCGGTTGGAACATGCCGGTCTTCGGATCGGCCCGGTATCTCGTGCGGTGCAGGCGCGACACGCGCGGCAGGTCCGTGACCGCGGACAGCACGCGCTCGACCTCGGCATCGGTGAAAAGCGCGGAGAGGTTGAAGCGCACGAAGCCAGGGCGCTCCAGCTCGTGACCGAGCGCGATGGAGCCGTAAATGCGGGCCTCGGCATCCGGTCCGAAATCCAGGAGCCGGTGCGCATAGGGGCCTGCGCAGGCGCAGCCGCCGCGGGTCTGGAGACCGTAGAGGTCACTCAAAAGGCGGGTGGCGTATTGGTAGTGAACCGGCGTGCCTTCGTCGTCCCGGGCGGTGAAGGAAAAGATCGGCAGCCGCGGGATCGACGGGTCGCCCAGGACCGACAGCGACGGTTCCGTGCCCAGTCTCTCCAGTCCGAGACGGGCCAGCTCGGCCTGCCGCGTGTTCAGGAACTCCTGCCCGATCACGTCCTTGACGAGGACCGCGAGGCCCGCGCGGATGTCGCCGAGGATGTTCGGCGTTCCCGCTTCTTCGCGGTCTTCGATGCGCGCGGAATATTGCGCCGTGCGCTGCGAGACATAGACCACCGTCCCGCCGCCCGGCCAGCTTGGCACGGTGCGCGTGCAGGCGGCGCGGCGCACGATCAGCACGCCGGAGGCGCCCGGCCCGCCGACGAACTTGTGCGGCGAGAGGCAGATCGCGTCGATGGTCACGCCGCGCGCCGGGTGGACCGAGACCGGCAGGTACGGCCCGCCGCCCGCGTAGTCCCAGACGGAGCGCGCGCCGTATTCCTGCAGGACGCGCGTCACCGAGGCCACGTCGCTCAGCGCGCCGGTGACATTGGACGCGGCGGAGAACGTGCCGATCAGAAGGCCGCCCGCCGGTGCGTCTTCGAGCCCCTTGCGCAGGGCGTCGAGATCCGGGCCGCCGGTCGGCGCCTCGGGCACTTCGACGACGGTCGCCCCGCTTTCACGCCAGGGCAGGATGTTCGAATGGTGTTCATAGGGGCCGTGGAAGACCAGAACGGGCCGCCCCTGCGCGACCGCTTCCGGCACGTTGAACAGCGACACCAGACGGTTCAGGCCCGCCGTGGCGCCCGACCCGGCGAAGACCACGGCATGATCCTCGGTTGCTCCGCAATGGCGCGCGATCAGGGCGCGGGCGGCTTCGCGCAGCTCAGTCGTGCGCGCACCGGAATACGAGGCCTCGGTATGGGTGTTGGCATAGGTCGGCAGCACCTCTTCCATCATGAAGCACTCGACCTGGCGCAGGGCGCGGCCCGAGGCCACGTAATCGGCGTAGAGCATTGGCATCGGACCGAAGGGCCCGTCCACCTTGGCGGTCTTCCCGATCAGGCCCGCGCGCAGCCCTTCGTGGCCACCGGCGACAAGTCCTTCGCGGAAATGATGAAATGGATCGGCTGTGACGGAGTTGATGTGCATCCTGGGGCGCCTGTCATATGCTTGTATTTGAATATTTGTCTGGTAATTCAGAGGTTTATGTCATCGAGTATACCTCAAGGACGGTTAAGAAGCAGTAGCCAATTCTGCTGGAGGGGGAGGGAGAGAGCACTCAGAAGCTCCAGCGTGCTGAAATGCCCACAGCCGAGGCATCGCGGAATTGACCGAAGGGCGTGTCCCGCGCGCCGTAGAATTTCGACAGGTTGAGACCCAAGGAGAGGGAATCGGTCACGTCGTAATCGGTTGTGACGCGCAGGAAGCCATCCTCCTGCGAGGGCGAGTGGAACAGGAAGGCCGAGGTCCTAAGCGTCTGGTTCAGGAACAGCCGCGTGAGACGAAGGGTGGCGACATCGCGCAGTTCAGGTGTGGCCTCGGCGCCGTCGGGAAGCGCCGCGCGATATTCCGAGCGGTCGGACATCACGGTCGCGCTGTATTGCAGCCCCAGCGTGGTGTTCTGCGCGATCTCGCGTTCATGTCCCAGAAGCGCGCGCCATTCGCTGTTGGCGATGCTCGGATCGGAGCCGTCGCGGTCCTCGACGCTGTCGAAATGGCCAACCTCCAGATATCCGATGCCGCCGAGCACCGGGCCGCGCACGGACGCGCCGAGCACGTTGAGACGGGGGAAGAGAGCGCGTCCGCTGTCATCCTGACCGGCAGGGCTTTTCCAGTGGCCGCGGAACCCGTAGAGCGCCGCTTCCCAAGAGCCGAAGGTGCGGTAGAGCCGGAGCGCCGCATCGACGCCATCGGGGCGCTTCAGGCGGGGCGCGGTCGCGGTGGGGACGCCGGTCGCCGGATCGGTGAAGCTCAGGCGCTCTCCAGTGACGATCCGGTCGGTCTGTCCGGCGTCCATCAGCGCGAGATCGACGTTCACGGCGTCGAAATAGCCCGAGACGCGCACCGCATCCACGGGCGCCTTAAGGTAGTCATCGGCACGACCGGCGAAGAAGCTCCGGTAGTCCTTGGGGAAGAGGTCGTTCACGAAGACCAGATCGCCGGTGCCCCAGGTCAGGATCTGCCGTCCGGCGCGCAGGTCGATATTGTCGAGCGGACGGAAGAAGACATGGGCCTCCCTGAGGTCGATCGGGCCGGTGCCTGTCTTCAGGTCGACGGGCTCATCCGCCACCTCGTCGACGATCCCGTCGAGCGCGAGGGTCCAGACCACGTCGCGCCCGGTCTGGAAATCGAGGTGAAATCTCAGCTCCGAGAGCGTCGGGCCTCCGAGAAGCGGGTCGTCCTCGATCCGGCTCGCGTGGCGCAGCTCCAGGAACCCGCTCAGGCTCGGGCCGGTCGTCTCCTCCGCGAGGACGGTCTCGGTCGGAGCCGCGCTCGTGGCGTCGAGGATCGGACCCGCGCCGGTGCCGAGCCCTTCGAGCCCCTCGGGCAGAGCCACCGACTGGGCGTGAGCCGCCGCAGGCAGACCGGCGAGGGCCAGGCAAAGCGCGGCAATCCTCATTGCAGGAACCGCTCCGGCGCGGCGCGCAGGCTGCGTTCCGAGAACACGTCGCCCGGAAGGCCGACATTGTACTTCACCCGGCTGTAGGAGATCGTCGTCGACCCGCCCATCGCCTTGTCGGTCATGCGGGCCTGGGTGATGGTCGGCACCCCCTGGATCGTCTGCACTTTCAGCGCCTCGAAGGTGCGATAGAGAGCGCCGGAGCGATTGTAGTACTCGGCCTTGGTCGGCAGGTAGGTGCCGCGATGAATCCACATGCGGTATTTCGCGAACTCCACGCCGCTGCGGGATTTCGGCGTGCTCTCCAGCACGAAGAAATCGCCGGTGGTCTCGATCAGGGTATGGTTGTCCTCGGTGGGCGAGCGGCCCGAGACATCCTCGTAGAAGAAATGCGAGCCGACGAAGCTGGTGCGCTCGTCGGAGGACGCGATGCGGCGGACGACGTCGAGCGCGGGCAGGTAGAGCCAGCGGTCATCGCTGGCGCGCGGGTTCTTCCAGACGAGAAAACTCGTGTCGTTCACGTCCGCGGGGCGCGAGAAATGGACGTAAAACTGCTGCTTGCCGTTCACGCCACCGGTGGTCCGGCGCAGGATCACCATGTCCCGCGCGCGGTTGCCGCCCTTGCCGGTGATCTTCATCGAGACATTGGCGCGCCCGTCATTGCCCGCGTAGTAGAAGGCCGCCGATGCCCGGTTGGCGATCTCCTGCGCCGATTGCGCCAAGGCGGTCATCGGCAGGAGGGAGAAGAGGAGGATGATGAAAGGTCTCATGCGGTTTCTCCTGTCGCGGCGGGCGAGGTTCGGGTTCTGAACAGCCATTTCTGGCAAAGGGTGACGAGCGCGGGCAGGATCACGAGCGACGCGATGCCCGAGATCAGCAGGATCATCGAGATGAATACGCCGACCGTCTGGTAGGGCGTGAGCGGCGCGAAGATCAGCGGCGTGAAGCCAACACCCACGACGATCACGTTGCGGAAGATGGCGCGTCCGGGCTCGCCGAAGACCACCGGGATCGCCGTGCGCCAGGACCCGGTGCGCCCCACGATCTTGCGCGAGCGGGCCATGAAGTGGATCGCGTAATCCACCGCCAGTCCCAGCGACAGCGACGACAGCACCGCGATGGGCATGTCGTAATCCTTGCCCACGAAGCCCAGGAGGCCATACATCACCCCGATCGACATGGTCAGCGGGATCATCGACAGCACCGCCCAGAGCAGCGAGCGGTAGAGCACGGTCAGCATGACCAGCACCACGACGAAGCTCGAGGCGAAGGCCGTGAGCATCCCGCTCACCATCTTCTGCTGCCAGACGACGTTGATGTAGGTCAGGCCGAACCAGTCATGCGACAGCGCCGTCGGCGGCGGGTTTTCCTCGACCCAGGTCTCGACCCGGTCGACCACCGACTGCATGTCACGGTTGTCGCCCGAGGTGAGCTGCAGCCAGATCGCGGAGGACCGGTAGTCCGGCGTCACGAAATGCCACAGGTCGTTGGGCCGGTGGCTGGACTGGAAGGTGATCAGCGTCTGCGCGACGGCTTCGGCGCTGTCGGGGATGCGGTATTCCTCTTCCTCGCCCAGCAGCAGTTCGCGGTGCACCGTCTTGATGATCTCGTTGAGACCGTTCGACTTGCCCACCAGCGCGCTCTCGCCGAGATCGGCCTGCAGATCCGCCATCCAGGTCAGAAGGGCAGGGTACTTGAACACCTCGCCCCGCTGCTCGGCCACGTCGAGCGCGATCAGCGCACTGTCCCAGGCCGTGTAATCGGCATCGTCGGCGGCCTCGTCCCGCCGCGTTTCGGCCAGCATGCGCATCGCCTGAAGGTCGCCCGCTGCCAGAAGCTCGGAGCGGACATCGTCATCCAGTTCGGCGAGATCCTCGGCCGTGACCTTGGCGGCGGCGCCCTCGGCCTCGAGCGCCAGATAGGCCATGTAGGTGCCGCCGAAGGCCGCGTTCAACGTGCGGTCGGCGACGCGGATCGGGTGCTCGGGCTGGAACCACTTGACCGGGTTGTCATTGATGCGGATCTGCGTGATCCCGACATAGGCCACCGCGTAGAGCGCGACCGTCACCAGAACGATGGCCTTCGCGCCGCGATAGGCCGCCATTCCGAGCTTCGGCAGCGCCGTGGTCTTGCCCTCGCTCCGGCCGAGACCCGCGAGGCTCTCGGCGCTCATGCACATGATATAGGCAGGCACCAGCGTCATGGTCAGAAGCCAGGCCAGCATCACTCCGATGGCGACGAAGATGCCGAAGACCTGCACCGGCGGGATGTCGGCCAGCGCGAGCGAGGCGAAGCCCACCGAGGTCGTGAGCGAGGTGAAGAGCATCGGCCGCCAGAGCTCGACCATGACCTGGCGAATGGTCTCGTAGCGGTCGCGCAGGCGATAGTAGCGGTCGTGGAATTCCGACAGCACATGCACGGCGTCGAGCACCGCGATGGGCATGATGAAGACCGGGATCATCGAGGCCATGATGTGGATGGTGTTGCCCGTCACGATCAACAGGCCCATCGTCATGAGCACGCTGGCCATGGCCACGATCATCGGCGCGACGATCAGCTTCACGTTGCGGAAGAAATACCACATCAGCGCGAAGATCAGCAGCATCGCGAGGGGCGCCGAGATCGCCATCTGGATGAACATCTCCACCCCGAACTGGTCCTGGGCGATGGTCAGGCCGGTGATGTGGTAGTCGTCGCCGTTCTCGAACGTGGCGATCTTGCCGCGCAGCGCCTGCGCGATCCGGTAGCTGTCGCGCTTCTGATAGATCGGGAGATAGAGCGCCATGGACCGCCCGTCGCCGGAGACGAGCGTGTCGTCGTATAGCGGGATGCGCTGCGCCTTGGCCGCAACGGCGCTCGCCTCGGCCTGCGTGGCGGGCGGCTCCTCCATCAGCCATTCGAAGCTGACGGCGCCAAGCCCGGCCTGTTCGATATTGTCGACAGCCGACGGCGCGATCACGTCGACGCGCACAACCCCGCGCGGATTGTCCTCGGCATCGGTCCAGGTCTGGTCGAAGGCAAATTCCGACAGCGCGTGTATGTCGGCAAGACTGCCCGGGGTGAACACGCCCTCGGGCCGCGTCTCGTTCACGATCCCCACGACGATGAAGTCATAAAGCCCAAACTGGGCCTTCATGTCGTTGTGAAAGACCCGCACCTCCTCGGTCTCGGGAAGCATGTTCTCGGGATCGGTGTCGATGGTCAGCGGGTGCATCAGCCGCGCGACCGTGGGCGACAGGGTCGGAGCCAGCACGGCGATAAAGAGGAAGAGACAGGCCAGTCCGGTGGCCCAGAAGACGGCTTTCGGCCGGGCGACACCGAATTCGGAAAGTGGGTTCATGTGAAATCGCTTTTGATATCGATGGTGTTATCGGGGGCGTCACCCCGGAAATCGGGAGGACAGGCTGGCGTGAGTGACTCACGGGGAGACGGGCGCGTTACCGCTATGGTTGTCGGGTGGGCATTCGTTTCTTTGGTGGTCGTCTCTCTTCATGGGCATCGGATTGGAGGACAGGCTCCGCAACACCCGCAAGATCGCGATGGAGCGTTATCGTCGCGTTAGTCATGAAGGACACCTTTCTCGGGAAATGCCGTTCTCCGAGAACGGACGCTCGCTCAAATTCGTTAAGATTGTTGGTGCTGTGCGCGGACAGCGGCAATCGAATGTTTCTTGGGGGGCATCAGGATCGGAAAAAAAGACGGTCGTTGTGAAAATTGGATGCAGTTTCAGCAATCGTTTCTTGGAGGAATGCCGGGCGGCGGCAGATCTGTGAGTGACAACGTCGGCGAGAAAAATGCCCGACGACAGCACCTGCGGTGATCTCATATTCGGCTCGATCCCGCAATGCACTTCAAGGTCTCGCGTCCAAAAGCATGTCGCGGCGGGTCTTCTCTGGGTTGTGTTCGGGCTGGCGGCTACGGGAATGGTCCCGACATGTGCCACGTCGGATTGCCAAGGGCGGGCATGTTTCTGGAGAGGAGATTCGGCAATCGCGCCCGAGCCAGGCACACGGCTGCGACCCTCCCGCCTCCGGCGTCGATGAGCGGAACATCGGTCCATCGTAAATAGCTGACGAAGAGGCTCGCGTCCCGGTTCCTCTTGGGGGCGGAATGTGCAACGACCTCAGCATGGAACACGACATGACCGCTTCACACCCCGTCCGACCCGACGCCAGCCCGCTTCTGCGCAAGGAGCGGTTCCTGCTGCCCGACGGCATCCTTTACCTCGACGGAAATTCCCTCGGGCCGCTGCCGCGCCATGTGCCCGAGCGGCTCGACGGCACGGTGCGCGAGGAGTGGGGGCAGAGCCTGATCCGGGGCTGGAACGAGCACGGCTGGATGGACATGCCGCGGCGGATCGGTGATCGGATCGCGCGGCTGATCGGGGCCGATCCGGGCACGGTCGTCCTGGGCGATACGCTGTCGATCAAGGTCCACCAGGCACTCTCGGCCGCGCTCGAGATGCGCCCCGAGCGCCGGCTCATCCTGTCGGATAGCGGCAATTTTCCGACCGATCTCTACATGGCGGAAGGCCTGATCGCCGAACTGGATCGCGGCCACGCATTGCGCCTCGGCGCGCCGGAAGACGTCATTGACCGGATCGACGACAGCGTCGCGGCGGTGATGCTCACTCATGTCGACTACCGCACGGGGCGGCTGCACGACATGGAGGCGATCACCCGCGCGGCGCACGCGGCCGGAGCGGTGATGATCTGGGATCTCGCGCATAGCGCCGGGGCTCTGCCTCTTGACCTCGCGGGGCTCGGAGCGGAGTTCGCCGTCGGCTGCACCTACAAGTATCTCAACGGCGGTCCGGGCGCGCCCGCGTTCATCCAGGTCCGGCCCGATCTGATCGACGCGATCCGCCCCGCGCTTTCGGGCTGGCTCGGTCACGCCGCGCCCTTCGCCTTCGAGCCCTCCTACCGGCCTGGCGAGGGGATCGAGCGGATGCGCGTGGGCACTCCGCCGGTCCTGCAGATGGCCGCGCTCGATGCGGCGCTCGATCTTTGGGACGATGTCGATATGGACAGGCTGCGCGCCGCCTCGATCCGGCTGTCCGAGCGCTTCATTTCAGAGGTCGAGGCCCGCTGTCCCGAGCTGGACCTCGCGAGCCCGCGCGATCCCGAGGCGCGGGGAAGCCAGGTCTCGTTCCGGCATCCCGAAGGCTACGCGATGATGCAGGCGCTGATCGCCGACGGCGTCATCGGCGATTTTCGCGCCCCAGACCTCATGCGGTTCGGCTTCACGCCGCTCTACCTGTCCGAGGCGGACGTTGTCGCCGCGGTCGACGTGCTGGAGCGCATCACGCGCACCCGGAGCTGGGATCGGTCAGAGTTCCGGGCGCGCGCACGCGTCACGTGAGGCGAGGGGAGGGGCCGCGCTCACGCAAGTCGGGGAGCGGGGTCAGAGGCCGTTGAGTGGCACCTTCAGCATCGGTCGGCCGTCCTTGTCCTTCGGCACCTCGCCCGCGCGCATGTTCACCTGAAGCGACGGGATGATCAGCTTGGGCATGTCGAGCTGCGCGTCGCGTTCGGTGCGGAACTTCACGAACTCGTCCTTGGTCTTGCCCTGGCCGACATGGATGTTGTGCGCCTTCTCGTCGCCGACGGTGGTCTCCCACTGGATGTCGCGACCGTTCGGGCCGTAATCGTGGCACATGAAGAGCCGCATCTCGTCGGGCAGGGCGAGCACCTTCTGGATCGAGTCGTAAAGCGTCGCCGCGTCGCCGCCCGGAAAGTCCGCGCGCGCCGATCCGCCATCCGGCATGAAGAGCGTGTCGCCGACGAAGGCCGCGTCGCCGATCACGTGCACCATGCAGGCGGGCGTGTGGCCCGGCGTGTACATCGCGAAAGCCTGCATCGTGCCGATCGTGTAGGTGTCGCCATCCTCGAAGAGCGCATCGAACTGCGAGCCGTCGCGCTGGAACTCGGTGCCCTCGTTGAAGATCTTGCCGAACGTGTCCTGCACCACGAGGATCTTCGATCCGATGCCGATCTTGCCGCCGAGCTTGTCCTGGATGTAGGGCGCGGCGCTCAGGTGGTCGGCATGGACATGGGTCTCGATGATCCATTCGAGCGTGAGGCCACGCTCCTTGACGCGGGCGATCATCGCATCGGCGTGATCATAGGTGATCCGGCCCGCGGCATAGTCGATGTCCATGACGCTATCGACGATTGCGCAGGCATCCGAGTTCGGATCCTTCACGATGTAGGAGATCGTGTTCGTGGCCTCGTCGAAGAACGCCTCGACGTCGGGTTTCACACTGATGTCAACGGGATAATCGGTCATCAGCCTCTTCCTTTCGATGCTGTCACCTGTCTCTGCTGAATTTCATATAGCAAAAAATGAATGTGTTTTCCAGAGCCAAGGGCACAGAAAATCGCCAGCGCGGCAAATTGTCAGAACCGACCGTGTCGCAGGTGAAATTCTGAAATTCTGCCTAAGTTCTATTCCAAATACGAAAACGACGGAGTGTGCACATGCTTGACGGGTTCACCGCAGAAACCCTCGCACGGGTCCAATTCGCCTTCACTGTTTCCTTCCACATCATCTTCCCGGCCTTCTCGATCGGCCTGGCAAGTTACCTCGCCGTCCTGAACGGCCTGTGGCTGTGGAAGCGGGACACGGTCTACAAGAACCTCTTCGATTACTGGAAGAAGATCTTCGCCGTCGCCTTCGGCATGGGCGTCGTGTCGGGCATCGTGATGTCCTACCAATTCGGCACGAACTGGTCGGTCTTCTCGGACAAGACCGGTCCGATCCTCGGACCGCTCATGGCCTACGAGGTTCTGTCGGCCTTCTTCCTCGAGGCGGGGTTCCTCGGGATCATGCTCTTCGGGCGCGAGAGGGTGGGCAACGGCCTGCACATGTTCGCCACCGCGATGGTCGCCTTCGGCACCCTGATGTCGGCCACCTGGATCCTGAGCGTGAACAGCTGGATGCAGACACCCGCGGGCTACTCCATCGCCGAGAACGGTCAGTTCGTGCCGGAAAACTGGTGGGAGATCGTCTTTAACCCGTCCTTCCCCTATCGCCTGACCCACATGGTCCTCGCGGCCTACCTCACCACCGCGTTCGTGGTGGGCGCGGTGGGCGCGCTCCACATGATCCGCCGCAAGGCCGATCCCGAAGCGCGCAAGATGTTCTCGATGGCGATGTGGATGGCCGCGATCGTGACGCCGATCCAGATCTTTGCGGGCGACATGCACGGGATCAACACGCTCGAACACCAACCGGCCAAGGTCATGGCTATGGAGGGGCATTACGAGAGCCATCCCGATGGCGCGCCGCTCATCCTCTTCGGCATCCCGAACCCCGAGGAAAAGCGGATCGACTACGCGATCCAGGTCCCGCAGCTCTCATCGCTCATTCTCAAGCACGAATGGGGCGCGCCGCTCGACGGGCTCGATACCGTCCCCGAGGAGGATCAGCCGCCGGTGACGATCGTCTTCTACAGCTTCCGCGTCATGGTGGGCATCGGCATGCTCATGCTGACGGTCGGCATCTGGAGCCTCGTCCAGCGTTACCGCGGCCGTCTCTACGACGACAAATGGCTGCATCGGGCCGCCCTGGCGATGGGGCCTGCCGGGTTCGTCGCGGTGATCGCGGGGTGGATCACGACCGAGGTCGGGCGCCAGCCCTTCACCGTCTACGGCCTCCTGCGCACCTCCGACAGCCTCTCGCCCATCGAGGCGCCCGCTGTCGCGGCCTCGCTCATGGCCTTCATCGTGGTCTATTTCTTCGTCTTCGGAGCGGGCACGTTCTACATCCTGCGCCTGATGACCAAGACCGCGGGCGAGGGCGCGCGGGCGCCGGACGAAGGCCCGACGCGGGCGGCTGGCCTCACGCCTGCGCCGCAGATGGCCAGCGCAACCCCGGGCGAATGAGGAGACCGATCCATGTTTGAGCTTTCCTTCATCTGGGCCGGTCTGATCGCCTTCGCGGTGCTGGTCTACGTCATCCTCGACGGGTTCGATCTGGGCGTTGGGATCCTCTTTCCCTTCGTCGAGAGCGAAGAGGACCGCGATGTCATCATGAACACGGTCGCGCCGGTCTGGGACGGCAACGAGACCTGGCTGGTCCTCGGCGGAGGGGGTCTCTTCGCGGTCTTCCCGCTGGCCTATGCGGTGGTGATGCCGGCGCTTTACATGCCGATCATCCTGATGCTCCTCGCGCTGGTCTTTCGCGGCGTCGCCTTCGAATACCGGTGGAAGACCAAGCGCTGGAAGCATGTCTGGTCGATCTTCTTCGCCGTAGGCTCCTATCTCGCGACGCTCTGCCAGGGCATCGCGCTGGGCGCGCTGGTGCAGGGCATCGAGCTCGACGGCCGCGCTTATGGCGGCGGCTGGTGGGACTGGCTGACGCCGTTCTCGGTCCTGACCGGGGTGGCGCTGATGTTCGGCTACGCGCTTCTGGGCGCGACATGGATCAACCTCAAGACCGAGGGCACGCTGCAGGCCACCGCGCGGCAGTTGTCCTTCTGGCTGGCGCTGGCGACGCTCGGCTTCATCGGGCTGGTGTCGATCCTGACGCCGTTCCAGGATCCGGTCTATTTCGAGCGCTGGTTCAGCGGCCACAACGCGGTCTTCTCGTTCCTTGTGCCGCTCCTGATGCTCGGCATTTCCTACAAGCTCTTCGACAGCCTGCGGAAGGGTGGGGAGCTCACGCCTTTCGTGATGGCCAACGCGATCTTCGTGTGTTGCTTCATCGGGATCGGCATCAGCTTCTATCCGCATATCGTGCCGCCCGACCTGACCATCGAGCAGGCCGCCGCGCCGGATTCGAGCCTCGCCTTCGCGCTCGTGGGGGCCGCGATCCTGATCCCGATCATCCTGATCTATACCGGCTACGCCTACTGGGTCTTCCGCGGCAAGGTGTGTCCGGGCGACGGGTATCACTGATGTCGGACAAGCCGCTTCTGTCCCGCGTCGGGTGGTTCGTGGCGATCTGGATCCTCAGCGTCGGCGTTCTTGGGATCGTCGCCTGGATCATCCGGCTCGCAATCTGAGCGTTCGCCTCAGGGAGCCAACGCACAAGGATCAAAGAAGAAAGGCGCGGAGTTCATCTCCGCGCCTTTTGTCGTTCGTTGGGGGGCTGACCCCGTTATCCGTAGACCAGCCTTGGTAGCCAGGTGATGATCCACGGGAACATCATGCAGAGCACAAGGCCCACGATCTGCAGGAACAGGAAGGGCAGGGCGCTCTTGAAGATGTCGCTCATCGGGATTTCCGGCGGCGCGACGCCCCTGAGGTAGAAGAGCGCATAGCCGAAGGGCGGCGACAGGAAGCTCATCTGCATGTTCACGAGGTAGAGCACCCCGAACCACAGCACCAGGTCGTCGGGGCTGTCGAGGCCGAAGCTCGCCGCGCCGAGCGCCTTCACGATCGGCACGAAGATCGGCACGCAGAGCAGCAGGATGCCAACCCAGTCGAGGAACATGCCCAGGATCACCAGGAGCACCTGCATCAGGATCAGGATGCCCCAGGGACCGAGACCGGTGGCGGCCAGGGCCTCGTTGACGAACTGCTGACCGCCCTCGAGCACGTAGAGGCCGACAAAGATCGTCGCGCCGAACATGATCCAGATGACCATCGCGCTGGCCTTGAGCGTGGTCAGGCAGGCCTCGCGGACCGTCTGCCAGTCGAGCTTGCGGTGGATCGCGGCGACGATGAAGGCACCGAAGGTGCCGATGCCCGCGGCCTCCACCGGGGTGGCGACACCCGAGAAGATGACGCCCAGAACGATGATGATCAGCGCGATGGGCGCGGCCATCTTCGAGACGAGCGCGAGTTTCTCACGGGTCGAGATGCGTTCCTCGATCGGGATCGGGGGGCCGAGCTTGGGATTGATGTAGCTCAGCGCCACCACGTAGAAGATATACATCCCCGACAGCAGCAGGCCCGGCAGCACCGCGCCGATGAAGAGCTCGCCCACCGATTGCTCGGCGACCACCGCGTAGATGATGGCGAGGATCGAGGGCGGGATCAGGATGCCCAGCGTGCCGCCCGCCATGATCGAGCCCATCGCGATCTTGGGGTCGTATTTGCGCTCCAGCATCGCCGGAAGCGCGATGATCCCCATCGTCACCACCGCCGCGCCGATCACGCCGACCATCGCCGCAAGGACCGTCGAGGCAAGGATGGTCGCGGCCGCGAGGCCGCCCTTCACGCCGCCGAGGACCTTGTAGATCACGTCGAACATGTCTTTGATTATCCCCGCCCTCTCGAGCATCGCCGCCATGAATATGAACAGCGGGATGGCTGAGAGCTGGTAGTTCGTCATCAGCGGGAAGATCCGGCTCGGCACGATGTTGAGCGCCCGTGCGTCCCCTAGAAGGAAGAGGAACACGCAAGCGAGGCCGCCGGTGACGAAGGCCAAGGGCAGGCCCGCCATCAGCAGCGCCAAGAGCGAGCCGAACATGATGAGGGTGAGCCACCCGATGCCAATCTCAAGACCCATGGATCAGCCCTCCCCCAATGCGCGGATGTCCTTACCGAGCTTCGAGATGCCCTGCAGGACCAAGAGGACCGCACCCACGACCATGACCCATTTCATCGGCCAGAGGGGCACTTCCCATTCGTTGAACGAGATCTCGCCCCAGCGGATATTGGGGTCCGTCCATTCGTTCAGCGACCAGCCCGCGAGCATGTCCGTCGTGGCGACCTCGCCCCGCGCCCATTGGCTGATCAATCCGTTGCCCGAGGGCACGGCGATTGCATCCATTGCGAAAATCCAGCTTGTCACGAGCAGGGTGCCCGCGAAGATGAAGAAGAAGATCGAGGTGAGGATGTCGACCCAGGCCTTCTTCTCGCGCGTCATCGGCGCGTAGAAGATGTCCACCCGGACATGCTGCTCGGTCAGCATCGCGTAGGACCCGGCGATCAGGTATTGCATCCCGAACATCAGGTACATCGCCTCGTGCGCCCAGTTGGTGGGCGAGTTGAAGACGTAGCGCGAGATCACCTCGAAATAGTAGACGAAGACGGCGATCACGGCCCAGTAGGCGGTGAACTCGCCGCAGAAGAGCGACAGCCGGTCGATCCAGTTCTCGGCATAGGCGCGGTCGGGCTTCTGGTCGGTCACGCCGGCTGCTTCCAGCGCCGCCTCGGCCTCCGAGCGCTCCTCGGGGCGGAGGTTGCGGTTGGCGTCAGTGACGAGCCGCTTCATCAGGATCGCGTCGATCAGCATGAGCGCGCAGAGGACGTAGAAGGCCCAGCGCGCGGTCGAGGTCCAGTTCGCGCGACGCTCCTGCGCCTCGGCGAAGGGCGTCTCGGTCGTGCTGAGCGTCTGGCGTGCTTCGGCCAGACGGCTCTCGCCATCGGTGATGGCGCGCTCGGTGCGGTCGAGCCGTCGCTGCGCCGATTTCTGCGCGAAACTGCCTTCCTCGGCCTCCGCCACCTCCTGCCGGTAGCCCTCGACATCGGCGCGGGCGGTTTCGACCCTTGAGGCCTCGCGTTCGAGCGTGCCCTCGGCGATGCGCCGTTCGTTGGCGAGGTCCGAGACCGCCGAGCGGGCGTCCTGACTCTGGCCGTTGGCCACGAGGATGACCAGGAAGACCGGGATGAAAATGAACCCCCAGAGGTTCTTCAGGTAGAACCGGTGCAGGCCGAGCATGCCGCCGGTGACGAGGATCATGTATCCGAGCGGAACCGAATAGCCCTTGTCATAGACCTTCGGACGCCGGGCCAGCGACATGGCGATGAGCGGGAAGACGATGAGTCCCACCCAGTAGAGCCAGTGCGGCAGTGTGAAACTGAAATCGGGCATCTGGCTGCTCCGTGCCTCTTTTGCTGTGCGAAAGCAGAGGGCGCGCCGCTTGCGTCGCGGCGCTCCCGAGTGTGCGACCGTCGCGGAGCGCCGCCCGGGACGGGCGCGCTCCGCTTCGGGATCAGAGCTTCAGCTCGAGACCTTCGGTCAGCGCCGGATCGACATAACCCAGCGAGCCGGACATCATGTAGTCGAGCTGGATCTTGAACACGCGCGCCGCTTGCGGGTCACGGTTGGCGTAATCGTACCAGATCGGCACCGCGACCTCGGTCATCAGCGCGACGTCGTCCTGGCTGAGGCGCGTGACCTCGGTGCCGTCGGCTTCGAACTTGCCCCAGGCTTCCTGGTCGGCGGCCTGGATCGCGGCGTGGTGCATGTCGGAATAGACATGCGTCTCCATCTCGACGAACTGCTGCATCTCGGGACTGAGCGCGTTCCACGCATCCATGCCGACGGTGATGTCCATGATGTCCACCGGCTGGTAGAGCGACATGAAGCCCGGAGGGCCCATCACGATATAATCGGTCACCTGACTGAAGCCGAGCGCGTAGTTCACCGCCGGACCCACGTAGTCGGCCACGTCGATGGTGCCCTTCTCGAGCGCCGGGAAGATCTCGGAGCCGGGGAGAACGGTGGTTTCGGCGCCGATCTCGGTGAAGACTTCGGCGACCATGCCGCCCGGAAGGCGCATCTTGCGGCCGCGGAAGTCGTCGATCGAGCGGATCGGCACCTTGGAGTGGATGATGTTCGGGCCGTGATGCACGGGGCCGACGAAATGCATGCCCTGCGCGGCATAGAGCTCGCGCGCGATGTCGATGCCGCCGAGGCCGTAATAGAACACGTCGAACTCGTGCGGGTTGCGCAGCCCGAGCGGGATCGAGGTCAGGAAGGTCGCCGCCGGGATGATGCCCTGCGCGTAGATGGTGAACGGGTTCACCGCGTCCAGAACGCCGTTCTTCACCGCGTCGTAGAGCTGGAAGTCGCCCACGACGTCATTGGCGCCGAAGGGGGTGAAGGCCAGCTCGCCGCCGGTCTTTTCCTGGATCGTCGCGCACCAGTCCTTGAAGATCTGAAGGCCCGCGCCGCCCGGCCAGGAGGTCTGGATCTTCCAGGTCGTGCCATTGGCCTGTGCGCCCGCGATATGCGGTGCCGCAAGCGTTGCCGCACCGGCGCCGGCAATCGTACGCAGTGCGTTCCTACGATTTGTGATGGATTTCATGTCATCCTCCCTTTGTTGCCACGGGAGAACGCTTGCGCCGCGCACGGCGCACGATCCGGACCCATGTCGCTGTCGGGCTTCTTTTTCGAACCCGTTCCGACGACGCGGTTCAGACCGCAGGTGTTCCCCCCTCAGGGAACGATAGACTGACAGCGCCAACTTGCAATGCCCACTAAGGGGTGAGGCCTTTAACCCCAGTTAATGTCCGCTCGCCAAGCCTGCGGAGCGCGGCTACGGTCCAGAGGTCGGTTGATCGGAGAGGGAGGCGTCGATGGCAGGGCAGGACGAGGTGGTGATCCTGGGTGCGGCGCGCACCCCGCTCGGCGCGTTTCTCGGAGAGTTGTCGGCGCTTTCGGCCACCGAGCTCGGCGCGGCGGCGATCTCCGGCGCGCTGGGATCGGCCGGTCTGAAACCCGAGGCGGTCGAGGAGGTTCTGATGGGCAACGTCCTGCCCGCGGGCCTCGGTCAGGCACCTGCGCGACAGGCGGCACTCGGCGCGGGTCTCGGAACCGAGGTGCCCTGCACGACGGTCTCGAAGGTCTGCGGATCGGGCATGAAGGCGGTCATGCAGGCGCATGACGGGATCCGCGCGGGCTCCATCGGGGTCGCGGTGGCTGGCGGGATGGAGAGCATGTCGAACGCGCCCTATCTTCTGCCGCAGGCGCGCGGCGGGGCGCGGATCGGGCATGGCGCGATGGTCGATCACATGATGCGCGACGGGCTCGAGGATGCCTATGACATCGCCCCCGACGGAACGCGCCGATCGATGGGCACCTTCGGCGAGGAGTGCGCGCGGCATTACCAGTTCACCCGCGAGGCGCAGGACGCCTATGCGATCGAGAGCGTCACCCGGGCCAAGAGCGCGCAGGAGAGCGGCGCCTTCGACTGGGAGGTGACCCCCGTCACTGTGCGCTCGCGCAAGGGCGAGGCCGAGGTCACGAGCGACGAGGGCCCGCGCCGGATCGATCCCGACAAGATCACCGGCCTCAGGCCCGCCTTCGCCAAGGACGGCACCATCACCGCGGCCTCGTCCTCGTCGATCAATGACGGGGCCGCCGCCTTGGTGCTTGCCCGCCGCTCCGAGGCGGAGCGGCTGGGCGCGGCCCCGCTGGCGCGGATCGTCGGTCATGCCGCCTATGCCGGGGCACCGGGCTGGTTCACCACTGCGCCCATTCATGCCAAGCGGCGTCTGGCCGAGAAGATCGGCTGGGACCTGCGCGAGGTCGATCTGTTCGAGATCAACGAGGCCTTCGCGGTCGTGGCGATGGCGTCGATGCGCGATTGCGAGATCGACCGGGACCGGCTCAATGTCCATGGCGGCGCCGTGGCGCTGGGCCATCCGATCGGAGCCTCGGGCGCGCGCATCCTCGTCACGCTTCTGGGCGCGATGCGCGCGCGCGGCGCAAAACGGGGGGTCGCGTCGATCTGCATCGGCGGCGGAGAGGCGACCGCCATCGCGCTCGAACGCATGGACTGAGACCCGCGCGCAACCTTTGAGGGCAGGGCGGCGATTTGCAGTCGCTTTGGGCTTGGCGGAGGCGGCGCGATCCGCTTAAGGTCTGCGGTTAACAAAAGATGAAAATCGAGCAGGTTTCATGTCTTCCGTCCTCTTTCTCCGACGCGGCCTCGCGGGCGCGGTCGTCGTGCTTCTGTCCCTCTGCCTTGCCGAGGCCGCCTCGGCGCAGGATCGCGTCCGGCTGGGCTACGGGCGTCTCTTCATCAACGACTCCATGGCCGCGGCCAAGGACCGCTGGCACACCGGCGGGCTGATATCGAGCCGCATCTGGGGCCAGCACTGGGACGGCGAAGCGCCCGAGAAACCCGGCGAGATCATCGAGTTCCGCTGGCAGGGCCGGGTGATCGCGCCCTCGAACCTGCGTGCCGCCGATCCGGACGACCGGCGCTATGCCGGTGTCCTGTCCCTGGGACTGCACACGCATTTCCAGCGCGGCGGGATCGATTTCGCGACCGGCGGCGATCTCGTGCTGACCGGGCCTCAGACCCATATCGACGAGTTTCACGCCGCGCTCCACGACGTGCTCGACATCGCGCCGCCGTCCGAGGCCGTGTTCGACAATCAGATCGGCAACGGCATCCATCCGACCTTCGTCGGCGAAGCGGCCCGCAGCACCGCGCTTGGCTCTGCGATCGAGTTGCGCCCGTTCGCCGAGCTGCGCCTCGGAGACGAGACGCTGGCGCGGGCGGGCTTCGACATGACCTTCGGCGGGCTGGCCTTTGGCGGGCTGCGCGTCCGCGAGCCGGTGACCGGGCAGCGCTACGAGGTGATCCCCCGCGCGCAGCCGGGCTACAGCTTCGTGCTGGGCGGAGACATCGCGCAGGTCCAGAGCTCGGTCTACCTGCCCGAGGACGACGGGCCCGTGCTGAGTGACGTTCGCTCGCGCGTGCGCGCCGGTGTCCACTGGCAGGGCGAGGTCCACAGCGTCTTCTACGGCCTGACCTATCTCGGCGAAGAGTTCGAGGGTCAGGAAGAAGGCCAGTTCGTCGGTGCCGCGCGCATCCGCCTGACCTTCTGATCCTCGGTTTCAAACTTCGAAAGACCGGCGCGGGCAGGGTCACACCTGTTGCGCCGGTGTGACAATCGCGCACGCTCTATTCACTGCGCGCAGACCCTATCCATTCGAATTGTTCCAATCTTGCCAAACATTTGTTAACAAAACTTCAATAAGAAAAAATGGCAGGACATACAGGTATGGGAACGGGCTTTCACGGCACGTTCGTCCTTTCCTGGTCACAGACGAGTATCGACGGGCTGCAGGCAGCCCCGGTTTGCAATCTGACCACGGGGTCCAGTTGGGCTTGGTCTGGGGAAGCGCTTCGGGTTGATCAACCCGGGAGCGTATTGCGTCTGGATCGCAGGGGAGGCGATGGCGACATTCGCCGCCGGGCCGCGCATATGGTGCGCCGTCTCGTCGGCGCGGCTCTGGGCACCGGCGAGGGCGCGCGCTCTCACGACGCCTCGCTCTTCGACGAACCCGACAGTCCGGTGCACGCGGAGGCGGCGGTGCAGGACCTGTCCTTCGTCGTGACCGACGGGCGCAAGAGCTACACCGTCACCGTAATCGAGCTCGGCCCCGGCAGCCTGCCTCTCCTGATGTTCCAAGACGACCTGCCGCCGCGCGGGCGCGATCTCTGGGTGGTGCATGACACGCTCGACCGGTTGCGCAACAGCGAGAGCGCGGCGCTCGGCACCGGCGTGATCTGTTTCACCCCGGGCACGCGGATCGCGACCCCCGACGGGCCGCGGCGGATCGAGGAGCTGCGCGAAGGCGACCTGATCGCGACCAAGGACAACGGCGCGCAGCAGATCTGCTGGATCGGCAGCCGCCGCATGTCGGGCGCGCGTCTCTTTGCCATGCCGCGGCTTCGGCCGATCCGCATCCGGGCCGGCACCCTTGGGGCAGGGCGCCCGGACGAGGAGCTTCTGGTCTCGCCCATGCACCGGGTCCTGGTGAAGGGCCGCGCGGCGCAGACCCTGTTCAACACCTCCGAGGTCCTGGTCTCGGCCTCCGATCTCGTCGATGGCGAGAACGTGGTGGTGGATCACACGGTGCGCGAGATCACCTATATCCACCTGCTTCTGCCGCGCCACGAGGTGGTCTTTGCCAATGGCGTCGAGACCGAGAGCTTCCACCCCGCGGCCACCTCGCTCGACGGGCTCGACCCGTCGGCGCTCGCGCGACTCAAGCGGTTGCTGCCTTGGGTCGAGGACAATCCCGGCGGCTACGGTGCGTCCGCGCGGCGGAGCCTGACGGCTTCCGAGGCGGCGATCCTGAAGCACGACGCGGCCTGACGCCGAAGGCTCGGCGTCTGGGCTGCTTGTCTCGGGGTGCTGATGCTACTCGCGGATCTCGGAGGCGCCGACACCCCAGAGCGCGCTTTTCGGCGCCCAACCGCTATGACCCGCCGCCTCGAGCTCGCACCAGCTTTGCGAGCATGTGCCGAGCCGGGCGATGACACGCTGCGAGAGCTGCGCGGTCACGGCGGAGGTCTCATCGGGCTTGGCGTGCAGCTCGAGCATTTCCGGCTCGACCAGAACCGTGCGCGCGCCCGACAGGAGCGAGTAATGCACCCAGCCTCCCGCGCCGTCGCGGTCGCGCACCCGCCGCCAATGCCCGTACTCCGCGGTGATCTCGAGCGGCATGTCGCGGCGCACGAAGATCCAGTCGATCCGGTGCGTCAGCGACGGGCCGCGGCGCACGTTGCCTTCGGACGCCTTGAGCGACACGAAGCGGGGGAGCGGCAGATTGGTGACGGGACCGCGCCCGTCGGCCGCACGGGCGGTGCCCGCGACCGCAAAAAGCGCCACGGCTGCCACGACCGCGAAGGCAGCCACCCTGGGGAGAAATTTCATCGCGCGAAACCTGCTCTTGAATCTCGGCGGGTTCTTGTGCCCCGTCCTGACATGCGACACTGTGCCGTGAAAGATTGTTGCGCGGAAGATCGGGGTATCGGACATGCCATCAAAACGTCTGAGTGTTGTCGTCACGCGACGTTTGCCCGACGAGGTCGAGACCCGGATGAAGGAGCTCTTCGACGTCGAGCTGCGCAGTGACGACACGCCGATGACCCGGGCCGAGCTGTCCGAGGCGATGTGGCGCGCCGATGTGCTGGTGCCGACGGTGACCGACACGATCGACGCGGCGCTGATCGGGCAGGCGGGTGAGCGGCTGAAGCTCATCGCGAGCTACGGCGCAGGCATCGACCATGTCGATGTCGAAACCGCGCGCGCCCGGGGCATCCTTGTCTCGAATACGCCCGGCGTGGTCACCGACGACACCGCCGACATGGTGATGGCGCTGATCCTCTGCGTCACGCGGCGCATCCCCGAGGGCCTGTCGCTGATGCAGGCGGGCGAGTGGTCCGGCTGGTCTCCGACGGCGCTGCTCGGCGGGCGTCTCGGAGGGCGGCGGCTCGGGATCCTCGGCATGGGGCGGATCGGTCAGGCCGTGGCGCGCCGCGCGCGCGCCTTCGGGATGCAGGTGCATTACCACAATCGCCGCCGCTTGCGCCCCGCCGTCGAGGAGCCGCTCGAGGCGACCTACTGGGAGAGCCTCGACCAGATGGTTGCGCGCATGGACGTCGTGTCGGTGAACTGTCCGCACACGCCGTCGACCTTCCACCTGATGAACGCGCGTCGGCTGCAGCTGATGAAGCCCACCTCCGTCATCGTGAACACCTCGCGCGGCGAGGTGATCGACGAGAACGCGCTCATCCGCAAGCTCAAGGCAGGCGATCTCGCCGGGGCGGGGCTCGACGTCTACGAGCACGGCACCGATGTCTCGCCGGAATTGCGGTCGCTGCCCAACGTGGCGCTTCTGCCGCATATGGGCTCGGCCACGCGCGAGGGCCGGATCGAGATGGGCGAGAAGGTGATCATCAACGTCAAGACCTTCGCGGATGGTCACAGACCGCCGGACCAGGTGGTTCCGGCGATGCTCTGACCCATGCGCGCCCGCGCGCCGCAACTGCTGGCTCTGCTCTTTGCGGGGTTCGCCGCGCTGAGCCTGGTCTTCGGCAATCCCGTCGCGACACTCGCCGGACAGTCGGCCGCCCGCGTCGCGGCCAGCGCGGGCGCGGTCTATGTCTCGCTCCGGTCGATCAACGCCGCGCTCTCGGTAGCGCAGGAGGTCGATGTCGGCGGCAGCATGTTCGTCTCGGCCGAGGTCCAGCCGCTCAAGGTTCTTGAGCCCGTCGACGACACGGTCGAGCAGGTCGCCGCGACAATCTTCGCGGTCTCCGTCGCCGCGATGGCGCTCTCGGTGGCGTTTGGTCCTGTCGCGGGGATCGGCGCGGGTCTCCTGGTGCTGGCGGGCGGTCTCTGGGTCCTCAGTCGCCGCGCGACCGGCGGGCAGGGGGCGAGGGGGCTTGCGCGTCTCGCGGTCGCCGGAGGTGTGCTCGCCTTCGGTCTGCCCGTCCTCTTCTGGTCGGCGTCGGGTGTCGCGGTCCTGGCGACCGGTGCCGATCTCGCGCAGGCCCGGCTCGAGCTTCGCACCATCGCGGAAGGGGCCGATACCGTCGTCGATCTCGGCGAGACGCTGCCCGAAGGGGCCGAGGCCGAGGCGGAGATCGACATCGACACCTGGACCGTCATTCGCAACAGCTTCAGCCGCGTAAATTTCTTTCTCGCCAATGCCGATACGATTCTCGACGCATCCCTGCGTATCATCGGCCTTCTGCTGCTCCAAACCCTTGTCCTGCCGGTCCTTCTGACCGGGCTCGGGCTCTGGGTGCTCCGCGAAGCGCTGCGCTGAGCGCCAAGTGCCGCTTTTGCGGGCACGTGCCGGATGTGGCGCGGGATTCCCCATCTTTGCCGCGCTCGCGCCGCAGTTTCAGGGGAAAACGCATGCGAGAGGCCAATAATCACAGAGTTTGCCGAGCAGGCGCATGTCGTTTACGTCAATCCCTTTCGCGGTGTTCACGCCGCTGTTCCTGTTGGCATATTATGCCGCCCACAGCGCGTGGCGGCCGCCTCTTGTCGCGCTGGCCTCGCTGATCTTCTACACGTGGTACAACGCCGCCTACCTGCCGCTTCTTCTCGCCTCGGCCCTGATCGACTACGTCGCGGCGCTGCGCATCCTTGCCAGTTCGGACCAGAGGCGGCGCAAGGCGTGGCTCCTGGCCTCGATCACGCTCAATCTCGGCATCCTGTTCTTCTTCAAGTACTGGAACTTCTTCGCCGAGAACGTCGAGGCGGTGACCGGGACCGAGATTGTTCTGCACCACCTGATCCTGCCGCTGGGCATCTCGTTCTACACGCTTCAGACCCTCAGCTACACCTTCGACACCTATCGCGGAAAGCTGACGCCGGAGCGGAGTTTCTTCACCTATTTCCTCTATGTCAGCTTCTTCCCCCAGCTTGTCGCGGGACCGATCGAGCGGGCCGGGCGGCTCTTGCCGCAGCTGCGCAACCTGACCTTGCCGACCGCCGCCGAGGCCGAGGCGGGCATGGTGCTGATCGCCTGGGGCGTGTTCGCCAAGCTCGCGGTCGCCGACAACCTCGCAGGCTTCGTCTGGTCGGCGCTTTGGGGCGAGACCGGGGGGCTCTTGCTCTGGCCCATCGGGTTCTGCGCCGCCGCGCAGGTCTATGCCGATTTCCTGGCCTACACGCTGATTGCCCGCGGGCTGGCGCGGATGATGGGGGTCAAGCTCTCCGAGAATTTCCGCCAGCCGTTCTTTGCGCGAAACCTCAACGGGTTCTGGCAGCGCTGGCATATCAGCCTGACTCGATGGGTGACCGACTACATCCATATCCCGCTCGCGCGCCGTCATCCCGACGAGCCCTGGCGCAGCTTCATCGCGATCATGGCGCTCTGCATCATCGGCCTCTGGCACGGGGCGTCCTGGAACTTCCTGTTCTTCGGGCTGACGCAGGGTCTCGTGATGCGGGGCTGGCAACCGGTCGCGAGCCTCGGAGCGCGGCTGAACCCCCCGGCTGCGGTCGCCACGCTGGTCTCGCATACCGCAATGGTTGCCGTGATCAGCTTCAGCGCGCCGATGTTCTTTCTCACCGATACGCATCAGCTCGTCACGCAACTCGGCAGCATGTTCTCGCTCGACCTGGGGCTGTCGATCCTCGCCAACGGCGTCTATCGCGAGAATTTCGCCGTCGGGGTCATGCTCCTGACCCTCATGCTGATCAACGACTGGCGCGCCAGCCGCGGCGCGCGCTGGCATGTGGAAACCATCGCGGCCCATCCCGTGGGTCGCCCGATCCTGATCGCCGTCCTGATCACGCTCACCATCCTGCTTGGCAATTTCAACCCGCAGGAGTTCATATACTTTGACTTTTAAGCGCCTCCTCCTGCTCATGACGTTCTGGATAGGCTTCGTGTTCACGGTGCCGGTCCTTGTGCTGCACCTCGCACTGCCCGAGGCCGCGCGGGTCTCGCCGCTCGCGGCGCTCGAGGCCGATCCCGAGGCGATCGAGGCGCTGACGGTCGGGTCGTCGCATGGGCGGGACATCTATTATCCGGCGATGGGTCTGACAGGGCACGCGCTCAGCGAGGACGCGGGCGACATCAACACCGCCGATCTGAAGCTCCGCGCCGCGATCTCGCGCCTGCCCAACCTGAAATACGTGTTCATGCCGGTCTCCCCGGTGCTTCTGACCTATGATCGCAGGATCGGGGATCCAGGCGATTGGCTCGTCCACCGCAGCTGGCTGCGCAACACGCCGATGCCCGGCGAGGGGGCGGCGATCACCACCAGCGAGCGGCTCACGCTCTGGTCGACGCGGCTGGCGTCGCTCGAGCCGTTCATCCGCGTCAACGAGATCTCCAAGAACGCGGTGACGCGACTGGTGCGCGGGGCTCTTGGCGGCGTCGATGACAAGATCGACGCGCAAGCCTGCCACGTGATCGAGAACCCGCCCGATTTCCCGCATGAATACGGCATCCGCAACGGCTTTCAGCGCACGCCGCTGCCCGCGGACTGCATCCCGCGCGCGAGCGAGATGAATGCCTGGAACCACCTGCATCACGCCGACGGATCGCTGACAGCCAAGCCCGAGATCCGCGCGGAGAACCTCGTTCACCTGACGCGGATGGCGAAGGCGGCGCGGGAGGCCGGGCTTCAGCTGATCTTCTTCGTGCCTCCGGTGACGCAGGCCTATTACGAGACGCCCGAGCTTTTGCGGCATTGGGAGATCGAGCGGCCGCTGATCGAAGAGCTGGCCGAGCGCGAGGGCGCGCGTTTCGTCGATTTCCACGATTTCTTCTGGTCCGGCGCGTATCGCACGAAGAACGCGGTCTTCGTCGACGGCAATCACCTGACCATTCACGGCGCGGCGGTCTTCTCCGAGGCGCTGGCACGTGAGCTCGAGATCGGGAGCGGAGCGGACGTGTTCGCCGAGACCGAGACCGAGAGCGACCTACGGAATTGACAGGCTGGCCGCCGGGCACAGGTTGAGCCAAGACTGCGCCCCCTTATATCGGCGCAGAAACACGGCGGAGGTCCACATGCGCATCTTTTTCACCGGCGGCAGCGGCAAGGCGGGGCGCCACGTCATCCCCTATCTGCTCGAGCAGGGACATCGCGTCCTCAACGCCGATCTCGTTCCGCTCGATCACCCCGGCGTCGACAACCTGACCGTGGATCTGACCGACAGCGGTCAGGTCTGGAACGCGCTCACCTCCTATGCCGCGCTCGACGAGCTGGAGCCAGGCACTGGCATCCCGGGCTTCGACGCGGTTGTCCATTTCGCGGCGGTGCCGCGCATCCTGATCCGGCCCGACAACGTGACCTATGCCAACAACGTGCTCTCGACCTACAACGTGATCGAGGCAGCGGTGAAGCTCGGCATCAGCAAGGTGATCTTCGCCTCCTCCGAGACGACCTACGGCGTCTGCTTCGCCGATGGCGACCGCCAGCCCGAATATATCCCGGTCGATGAGGAGCACCCCACCGTTCCCGAGGACAGCTACGCCATGTCCAAAATCGCCAACGAGGTCACCGCACGCAGCTTCCAGAGGCGCTCGGGCATCGACCTCTACGGGCTCCGGATCAACAACGTGATCGAGCCGCACGAATACCAGGAGCTCTTTCCGGCCTTCGTCGAGGACCCGGCGCTCCGGCGTCGCAACATCTTCGCCTATATCGACGCGCGCGATCTCGGCCTGATGGTCGAGCGCTGCCTGCAGACCGACGGGCTGGGCTTCGAGGTCTTCAACGTCGCCAACCCCGACACCTCCGTCGCCATCCCGACCGAAGAGGTGATCCGCCGCTTCTACGACGGCCTGCCGGTCACGCGCGATCTGGGACCCTTCGAGACGGTCTACGACATCGACAAGGCGCGGCGTCTTCTTGGGTTCGAGCCGCCGGAGCGGTGGCGCGACACGCTCTGACGCCGCTCCGACAGCTGGCTCCAATGGCCGAACCCGGCCAGCCTTGGCCCACGCGACGATGACATCCGAAAGATGCAAACCCGATGCATCGCCTTTGATCTATCCCGTGGTTGCGAGCGGGCGGGGCGGGCAGTACTCCACGAGCATGATGTCTCAGCGGTTGTCTTTTGCCGGTCATATCCGGGCGATCCTCGTGCTCGGTCTGCCTCTGGTGGGCGGTCACCTGATGCAGTTCTTGATCGGCCTGACCGATACGGTGATGATCGGCTGGTACGGGGTCGAGGAACTCGCCGCCCTGACCCTGGGCAACACCATGTTCTTCACCTTCTTTCTGTTCGGCTCGGGGATCGCCTGGGCGGTGATGCCGATGGTCGCGCGCTTCGTCGCGCAGGACGATCAGACCTCGATCCGCCGGGCGACCCGGATGGGTCTCTGGCTGTCGATGATCTTTGCCGGTTTGGTGATGCCGGTCTTCGTCTTCGCCGAGCCGGTGCTCTTGCTCCTGGGGCAGGGCGACGCGGTCGCGGAAGGCGCGGCGCTCTACCTGGCGATCGCGGGATGGGGCATGATCCCGGCCCTCGGCACGATGGTCCTCAAGAGCTACCTCGCCGCGCTCGAACACACGCGGGTGGTCTTCGTGATCACGGCGCTGGCCGCGGCGCTCAACATCCTCTTCAACTACGCGCTGATCTTCGGAAATTTCGGCCTGCCCGAGATGGGGATCGCCGGGGCGGCGCTGGCCTCGACCCTGACCCACGGGGTCGGGTGTCTGGGCGCGATGATCTACGCGGTCCGCAAACTGCCTGAACACGCGCTCTTCCAGCGGTTCTGGAGGCCGGATCGCGGCATGATGGCCGAGGTCTTCCGCCTCGGCTGGCCGATCGGGCTCACCAGCCTTGCCGAGGTCGCGCTCTTCGCGATCTCGACCCTGCTGATCGGTCGGCTGGGGACCGTGCCGCTCGCCGCCCACGGCATCGCGCTGCAACTGAGCGCCGCGGCCTTTATGGTGCAGGTCGGCCTGTCGAACGCGGCGACCGTGCGCGCGGGCAATGCCGCCGGTCGCGGCGATCCGGCGCATCTGGCCGCGGGCGCGCGGGCGGTGCTCTGGCTGTCGGTCTCGTCCGCGCTCATGGCGGCGGCGGTCTTCGTCCTCGTGCCGGTGCCGCTCATCGGTCTTTTCCTGAGCCCGACCGATCCAGCCAGAGCCGAGATCATCGCCATCGGCGTCTCGCTTCTGGGGATGGCCGCGCTGTTCCAGCTCGTCGACGGGGCGCAGGTGGTGGCGCTTGGGCTCCTGCGCGGGCTGCAGGATACGCAGGTTCCGATGATCATGGCCGGGATCGCCTATCTCGGGATCGGCTTCCCCGCGGCCTGGCTTCTCGGGTTCCCGTACGGCTTCGGGGGTGTCGGCGTCTGGGCCGGGCTGGTCCTCGGGCTGACCGCGGCAGGCGGCATGCTGATCTGGCGCTTCTGGCGGCAGGCGCTGCCTGCGCTCGAAAGCGGCGAGGTGCTTGCACGCTGACCGCCCAGACCCTAGAAGCGGCCAGATCCAATCGAGTGAGGCACGCATGGGTTTCCGCATGGGTATCGTCGGGCTGCCGAATGTCGGCAAGTCCACCTTGTTCAACGCCCTGACCAAGACCGCCGCAGCCCAAGCGGCGAATTTCCCCTTCTGCACCATAGAGCCGAATGTCGGCGACGTGGCCGTGCCGGACGCGCGCCTCGACCGGCTGGCGGGCATCGCCAAGTCGAAGCAGGTGATCCCGACCCGGATGACCTTCGTCGACATCGCCGGTCTGGTGAAGGGCGCGTCCAAGGGCGAGGGGCTCGGCAACCAGTTCTTGGCGAATATCCGCGAGGTCGATGCCATCGCGCATGTGCTGCGCTGCTTCGAGGATGGCGACGTGACCCATGTCGAAGGCCGCGTCGATCCGGTCGCCGATGCCGAGACCATCGAGACCGAGCTGATGATCGCCGATATCGAGTCGATCGAGAAGCGGCTGCAGAACATCGTTCGCAAGGTCCGCGGCGGCGACAAGGAAGCCGTCCAGCAGGAGCGCCTGATGAAGCTGGCGCTCGAAGCGCTGGAGGCGGGCCGCCCCGCGCGCACGGTCGAGGTCTCGGACGAGGATGCCAAGGCCTGGCGGATGCTGCAGCTTCTGACCACGAAGCCGGTCCTCTATGTCTGCAACGTCTCCGAAGCAGAGGCCGCCGAGGGCAACGACCATTCGCAGGCGGTCGCGAAGATGGCGGCGGAGCAGGGCAACGCGCATGTGATCATCTCGGCCAAGATCGAGGAAGAGATCGCGCAGCTCGATTCCGAAGAAGCCGAGATGTTCCTGTCGGAGATGGGGCTGGAAGAGCCGGGCCTCGATCGCCTGATCCGGGCCGGTTACGCGCTTTTGCACCTCGAGACCTATTTCACCGTCGGCCCCAAGGAGGCCCGCGCCTGGACCATCAAGGAAGGCACGATGGCGCCTCAGGCCGCAGGCGTGATCCACGGCGATTTCGAGAAGGGCTTCATCCGCGCCGAGACCATCGCCTATGACGATTTCATCGCGCTGGGCGGCGAGCAGGGTGCGAAAGATGCCGGAAAGATGCGGGCAGAGGGCAAGGGCTATGTCGTCCGCGACGGCGACGTGATGCATTTCCTCTTCAACACATGAGCTCCATCGCGACGCTCGCGGAATACGGGCTCTATGTCGGATTCGCGCTGAAAATCCTTGGATTTCTGGCGCGAGACGAGCTGAAGCTGCGCGGGCTCATCGTGATCGGCTTCAGCCTCGACGTTCTCTTCTACGCGACGCGGATGCCGCCGGTCACGCAATCGGTGTGGCTGATCTCAGCGCAGGGTGTGATCAACATCGCCCTGATCGTGCTGATCGTGCTCGAGCGTTCGACGCTCGGAATGAGCGCGCAGGACAAGCGTCTCTTCGCGGCCTTCCGGACCCTCAATCCCGGCCAGTTCCGCCGTCTCATGAAGCTCGCCGAGCGACGACAGAGCCGACCGGACGAGGCGCTTCTGACCGAGGGCCAACCCGTCACGCATCTCTTCTGGACCGAAGCCCCCAAGATCGCGATCGCCAAGGGGGACACGGTCTACAGCGCATCGGGACCGGTCTTTCTGGGAGAGATCGGTCTGCTCCTGGAGCGCCCGGCTAGCGCGACCGTCAGCCTCGACGAGGGAACCGAGATCGTCACCTGGCCCGTGAACCGCCTGCGCGCGGTGATGGCCCGAAGGCCCGCCTTCTCCAACGCGCTCGTCGCCCGCTTCAGTTCAGAGCTTGCAGAGAAGCTCGCGGTCAGCGTGCCCATGCCCGACATCGCTGCGCCCCGCCAAAGCTAGGCGGACCCCGTCCGTTGCAGTCCCGCAAGAGCGGCGCGCGACGGCTCCGCGCGGACTGGACAGCGATGGGTCGCGCACCGAAGCTGCGCGCCAGAAGAAAAGGCGAGGCAGGACCAGATGACGACACCGCTGTTTCGGGCTTTCCCCGAGCGCGCCCCGGATGGCGAGCGCGCTCTTACCCGCGGCGCGATCCTGATCCTCGTCATCGTCCTGCTGTCGGGCCTGACCTTCCTGGTTCTCGCCGGAAATCAGCCCGTCCTCTTCCGCCACGGATTCCGTCAGAGCCAGACGGCGATCTCCGTCTACTGGATGCTTCGGGACGGCCTGTCCCTGTCCTATGCCACGCCGGTCCTCGGCGCGCCCTGGGCGATCCCCTTCGAATTTCCCGTGTATCAGTCCCTCGTCGCGGCGGTCGCGAGCCTGGGGGTGCCGCTCGACCTTTCCGGTCGGCTCGTGTCCTTCGCTGCCGCGGTGCTCTGCCTCTGGCCGATCTTCAGCCTGGTGCGCGATTTCGGCGGCCGGACTTGGCACGCGGCAACCTGCGGAGCGCTCTTTCTCGCCGCGCCGGTCTACGCGTTCTGGGCGACGAGCTTCATGATCGAGACCACGGCGCTCTTTCTCGGGCTGTTGTTTCTCGCGGCGTTCGTGCGCTTTCTCTCGACGGGGCGCTGGCTGTGGGCGGCGACCGCAGGCCTTGCCGGAGTGCTTTGCGGCCTGGCCAAGGCGACGACCCTGCCGGGCTTTTCGCTGGCGGCGGGACTGGTCCTCTGCGCCTGTCTTCTGGTTTCTTTCAAGGGATCGCAATCGGCGCTCCCGAAGGCACGTCTCGCCGCGTCTCTCGTCCCGCTGCTTCTGCCCTATCCGATCGCGATGTCCTGGGTGGCCTACACGGACAAGGTCAAGGCCTTGAACCCCTTGGGCGCGTCCCTGACCTCCGACGCTCTAAAAGAGTGGAATTACGGCACCCTGGCGCAGAAACTCTCGGGCGAGTTCTGGCTCCGCCTCGTGCCGGACGCCATCGGATGGCAAACATTCGGTCCGCTGTTTCCGCTCGCGCTTGTCGTTCTCCTCGGTGCGCTGATCGCTGCAAGCCGAAGGAGACGCGCGGCGCTCTGGGTGGGACTTGGGCTTCTGACGTGTTTCCTCGTGCCGATGCTGGTCTTCACCAACCTCTATATCCAGCACGACTATTACCGCGTCGCCAACACGGTGTTCCTGACGCTCGCGGTGGGCCTCGGGCTGGCGTTTCTCGCGAAGCGAGTAGGGGCGCCGCTGGGTCTGGTCGGTCTCGGCATCCTCTGCTCAGGACAGGTGTTTTTCACCGTCATCCTCAACATGCCGCTCTGGAGCGGTCAGTTCCGCCACCCGATCCTTCCCGTCGCCGAGGCTGTGCAGGAGGTGGTCCCGGAGGACGCGCCGATCCTCGTTTTCGGGCACGACTGGAACTCGGCGATCCCGTATTACGCCGAGCGCAAGGCGCTGATGATCTCGTCCCTGGTCTCCGATCTGGTGGACGAGATCGTCGATGACCCCACGCAGTTCCTCGACGGCGCCGCGCCGGGTGGCGTGGTCATCTGCACGCTTGGCGACAAGCCACCGGCGACGAAACTTTCCCCGCTCCTCGCCGACCGCGCGCAGGTTTTCACGGACGATAGCTGCAGCCTTTATCGCTGAGTGAATAGCCCCGTGTATCGTGGATGCCTTCTTCGCTAATTTTGAGGCAAGGAGGCCATGATGAGCAGCAGCAAGTTCAGCGATGAGTTCAAGCGGGACGCG
>NZ_JBHTMU010000027.1:23972-58420 GCF_042679605.1 Litorisediminicola beolgyonensis | reverse complement strand
CTCCGTCGAAGGCGCGCAGCGCCCGGGCCACCGCCTCGGCATCGGCGGGCGGCGGCGCCCCCCGCTGGCGCGCGCTCAGATGCTGGAAATTGCGAAAGCCCGCGGCGCGGGCGAGTAGATTGAGCGTCTCCTGCTGGCCGGGCGGCTGGGCCAGGCCACCGCGCAGGCTGCGCGCGAAGCGGGAGAGATCGGGAATGGTGAGCGAGACCGGCTGACGGGTCATGGACGCCTCCGCATCGACTGCCGGGACCCGAGCGCGGGCCGGGAGGTCCGCCCTTGTCCCGCGACAGTCCGTGGGGGGATGTCCGGTTCTCAGATGCGAGGGTTCAGCGAATGGCGGAGCCTGGGTCTCCTCGCGACCCTGCCCGAGGGCTAGCACGCGCGCGCCGCCCTGTCACTCCTTCAGAAGAGCGTCGAGCCGCGCGCGTTCCTCGTCGGACAGCCCCGCCTCGGTTTCGGGCGTGGCCGTGGCGCGCCCGCGCAGATAGCCCGCCCCGAGCCCCAGCGCGAGGAGAAGCATCAACGGGCCCGCGGCCCAGAGGAGCCAGTTCCAGCCGCCGGTCTGGGGCTTCAGGAGGACGAACTCGCCATAGCGCTCCACCACGAAGTCGATCACCTCGGCATCGCTATCGCCCGCCACGAGCCGCTCGCGGACCAGGATCCGGAGGTCGCGCGCCAGCGAGGCGTTCGATTCGTCGATCGACTCGTTCTGGCAGACCAGGCAGCGCAGCCCCTTCGAGAGCTCGCGCGCCCGTGCCTCGAGCGCCGGGTCGTCGAGCACCTCGTCGGGCAGCACGGCATGGGCCTCGGTGGCCGTCACGATCGACAGGACCGGCGCGCAGGCCAGAAGCAGACAGATCAGGACGACGCGCTTCATTCGGCGGGCACCGAGCGCGCGCTGGTCTTCTTCGCTCCGGCCGCGACCCGGAACCGGCGGTCGGACAGGCTGAGCCCGCCGCCGAGCGCCATCAGAAGGCAGCCCGCCCAGATCCAGTTGGCCAGCGGCTTGATATAGGTCCGCACGACCCACCCGCCGCCATCCTGCGCATCGCCGATCACGACATAGACGTCGCGCATCACGCGGTAATCGATGGCGGCCTCGGTGGTGGGCATGCGCGCGACCGGGTAGTTGCGCTTTTCGGGGTAGAGCCGGGCGATCTCGTCGCCGCCCTGCCGGAGCGCCACCTCGCCCATGGTCGAGAAGTAGTTCGGCCCCTCGACCCGGGAGACATCGAGAAGCTCCAGCTCGAACCCGCCGACCTCGAACCGCTCGCCGATCTGGGCGACCCGGATGTCCTCCTCCTGCCAAGCGGTCAGCCCGGCGACGCCCAGCATGGTGATGCCGAGCCCGGCATGGGCGACCGCCTTGCCCCAATCGGCCCGCGGCAGGCGCAGGAGGCGGGACGCGCCCGAACGGCCCGTGCGGGTCCAGAGATCGGTGGCCGCGCCCGCGACCAGCCAGGCCCCGAGGAACACGCCGACCGGCCCCATCGCCGAACGTCCGGTTTGCATCGCCCAGACAAGTGCGGCAAGCGCGAGCGCCAGGACGAAGGCCGGAACGAGCGTGCGCGCCGTGCGCCCGATCCGCCCGCGCTTCCATGCCAGCATCGCGCCCAGGGGAAGGATGAGGCCGAGGACCAGCATGAAGGGCGTGAAGGCCATGTTGAAGAAGGGCGGCCCGACCGAGAGCTTCCGCCCCAGCACCATCTCCGCAACCAAAGGCCAGATCGTGCCGACGAAAACCACGAGCGACGAGACCGCCAGAAGGATGTTGTTCAGGACAAGTGCGCTCTCGCGGCTGACGAGCCCGAAGACCCCCTTGGCCTGCATGGCGTTGGCCCGGGCGGCGTAGAGCGTCAGCGCGCCGCCGGTGAAGAGCACGAGGATGCCCAGGATGAAGACGCCCCGCTCGGGATCGTTGGCAAAGGCATGCACGCTCGTCAGCACGCCCGAGCGCACGATGAAGGTGCCGATGAGCGAGAAGCCGAAGGCCAGGATCGCAAGAAGGATCGTCCAGCTCTTCAGCGCCTCGCGCTTCTCGACGACGATGGCCGAATGGAGGAGCGCGGCGGCGAAGAGCCAGGGCATGAAGGAGGCGTTCTCGACCGGGTCCCAGAACCAGAACCCGCCCCAGCCAAGCTCGTAATAGGCCCACCAGGACCCGAGTCCGATGCCGATGGTCAGGAAGGCCCAGGAGGCCAGCGTCCAGGGCCGAACCCAGCGACCCCAGGCAGCGTCGACCCGGCCCTCGATCAACGCGGCGACCGCGAAGGAGAAGCAGATCGAGAGCCCGACATAGCCGAGATAGAGAAACGGCGGATGGAAGGCGAGACCTGGGTCTTGGAGCAGCGGGTTCAGATCCTGCCCATCGAAAGGCGGGGTCGCGAGCCGGATGAACGGGTTCGAGGTCCAGAGGATGAAGGCGTAGAAAGCCACCGCGACGCTCGCCTGCACCGCCAGCACTCGGGCGCGGAGCGAGGGCGGGAGATTGCCGCCGAACCAGGCCGCCATGGCGCCGAAAAGCGCCAGGATCAGCACCCAGAGCAGCATCGAGCCCTCGTGGTTCCCCCAGGTGCCGGAGATCTTGTAGAGAAGCGGCTTCGCCGAATGCGAGTTCAACACGACCAGCCGAAGCGAGAAATCCGAGACCACGAAGGCATGGACCAGCGCCGCGAAGCTGATCGCCACCAGGAGGAACTGCGCGGTCGCCGCGGGTTCCGCCACCGCCATCCATCCCGGCCAGCGCTTCTGCGCGCCGACAAGCGGCACGGTCATCTGCACCAGCGCCACGAGAAAGGCGAGGATGAGGGCGAAATGTCCAAGCTCAGTGATCATGTTTCACTCCTAACCTCTCGGAGACCGCGCTCCAATCCCCGGCCCCGTCACATTCGCGCCACCCGAAAGGCAGCGCCCGGCCCCGGCGTCGCAGTGCGTATTTGGAAAAAGAAGAAGCCTCAGGGGCGCAGCGCTCTTCCTGCTTCTCTTTTTCCCAAATACCGCCGGGGGTGAATTGGCCGTCAGGCCAAGAGGGGGCAGCGCCCCCTCCCCTTTTTCTTACAGGACCGCGTCCAGAACCTTGGAGAGGCGCGCCACCGTGCCGTCGACGTCGTAGAGCTTGTCGAGCCCGAAGAGCCCGAGGCGGAAGGTCGAGAAGCCCTGTGGCTCGTCGCAGGCAAGCGGCACCCCGGCGGCGATCTGCATGCCGTGTTTCACGAAGGCCCGGCCGGACTGGATCTCGGGATCGGAGGTGTAGCTCACCACCACGCCCGGCGCGCCGAAGCCCGGCGCCGCGACGCTCTTCACGCCCTTCTCGGCGAGATAGGCGCGCACCCGGTCGCCCAGCTCCCATTGCGCGGCACGCAGGCGCTCGAACCCGTAGTCGCGGGTCTCGGCCATGGTGTCGCGGAAGGCGCGGAGCCCGTCGGTGGGCATCGTCGCGTGATAGGCGTGGCCGCCGGTCTCGTAGGCGGTCATGATCTGGTGCCATTTCTTCAGATCGACGGCGAAGCTGTTCGACGCGGTCTCCTCCATCCGTGCGACCGCGCGCGCCGAGAGCATCACCAGTCCCGCCGACGGCGTGGCCGACCAGCCCTTCTGCGGTGCCGAGATCAGGACGTCGACGCCGGTCTTGGCCATGTCCACCCAGGCGCAGCCCGAGGCGATGCAGTCGAGCACCATCAGCGCGCCGACCTCATGCGCTGCCGCGGCGAGCCGGGTCACGTAGTCGTCCGGAAGGATGATCCCGGCGGAGGTCTCGACATGCGGGGCGAAGACCAGACCGGGCCGGGTCTCGCGGATCCGCGCCTCGAGCTCTTCGATCGGCGCGGGCGCGAAGGGCGCGTCCACCGCGTTGCCGGTCTGGCGCGCCTTCATCACCGTCGTCTCGCCGCCGAAGCCCCCGGCCTCGAAGATCTGCGACCAGCGATAGGAGAACCAGCCGTTGCGGACGACGAGCACGTCGGTGCCCTGGCCGAACTGGCGGGCGACCGCCTCCATCCCGTAGCTGCCGCCGCCGGGCACGAGCACCACCGCATCGGCGGCATAGACCTCTTTCAGCATCGAGGAGATGTCGCGCATCACCTCCTGGAAGGCTTGGCTCATGTGGTTGAGCGAGCGGTCGGTGAAGACGACGGAAAACTCCTCGAGCCCGTCGGGATCGACTGTGTCTAGAAGCGCCATCTGGTCCTCCCTGAAACGCCTTGTCCCCGCACGCATAAATGAAAGCCCGGGCGCGGCAAAGCCCGTGCGAGGCGCGTGGCCAGAAAGTCGCAGGGTTAAGGCGAGATTAAGCCGCGGTAAAAGCGGTCTTTCATTTCCGTTAACGGCACGGAAACTGGGCTGAACTGAGGCAGAGAGTGGCGTCAGAGGCCGAGAACGGCCCGTGCCAGACGAGCAGAAAGCTATGGCGTCCACGACGCTCATCCTGAACGGATTCAGCATCGCCGGCGATGCGAACACAAACACGCCCGCGCGTGACGGCGGCGCGATGTTCATCCATTCCGGCACCCAGCTTTTCGAGGATGACGACATCATCGTCTTCCTGGTCGAGGGCGCGGAAGAGAACGGCGTCCTGACCGACAGCTCGGTGATCACCGGGATGATCGTCTATGACAACGCCTATGATTATTACCACGACATCGCCAAGTACGAATACAGCTACGACGGCCCCGAGGGCGGGATCGACCTCGATGTCGGGCGCAAGACCATGGGCGACACCTATCTGGAATTCGATGCCGAGCTCCTGGTCTCCGAGGATGCCGATGCGCCCGAACTGGGGCAGCTGACGCTGGCCTCGGGGCTCGACATCTTCGCCGGGCTCGACCAGGACGGCGTGGTGAAGATCGATACCTTCACCGATGTCGATTACGATCAGGACGGCACGATCACCGGGCTCGAAGCCGCGGATGGTGCCTTTTCCGCGGCGCTGAACGATCTCGTCGCGATCTGTTTCGCGCGCGGCACCCTGATCGAGACACCGGACGGGCCGCGGGCGATCGAGACGCTCCGCGAGGGCGACCTGGTCACGACCCTCGATCACAGGGCGCAACCGATCCGCTGGATCGGCGGGGCGGCGTTCGACGGGCGCGGTGCCTCGGCGCCGATCCGGATCCGGGCGGGTGCGCTCGGCAACCTGCGCGACCTGACCGTGTCGCCCAATCACCGGATGCTGATCTCGGGCGCTACGGCAGAGCTGCTCTTCGGCGAACCCGAGGTGCTGGTCGCCGCCAAGCATCTCGTCAATGACGCGACCATCCGCCGGGTCCCCTGCGCGCAGATCACCTATTTCCACATCCTCTGCGACCGCCACGAGATCGTCTTTGCCGAGGGCGCGCCAGCCGAGACGCTTTTTCCCGGCCCGCAGGCGCTGGACGCGGTCTCGGACCATGCGCGGGACGAGATCCTCGCGATCTTCCCGCAGGTCGCCCACAGCGCGCCCGCGTCCGAGATGTCGCGCACCGCGCTCCGGGGCTTCGAGGCGGCGGCGCTCAGGCGCGCCTGAGCGCCCATTAAAGCGGCCCGGGGCGCCGCTCTTCCGACAGAAGCACGTTCGCATCGAGACCGCCGACACCGGGCAGCACCATGATCCGGCGGCGCAGCACGCGCTCGAAATCCGAAAGATCCCGAGCGACGACGCGCAGGCGGTAATCATACATGCCCAGCACATGCTCGACGGTCTGCACCTCGGGGATGGCCTGCACCGCGCGCTCGAACTCGGCGAGGCTCAGCCGCCCCTTGGTGGCCAGCTTGACGCCGAGAAACACCGTCACCCCGAAGCCCAAGGCCTGCTGGTCGAGGTCGAGCCGCTGTCCGCGAAAGACCCCCGCCTTGCGCAGCCGCTTGATCCGGCGCCAGGCGGCGGGCTGGCTGAGCCCGAACCGGCGGCCAAGCGCGCCCGCGGAGAGGGTCGCATCCTCCGCCAGCGCGCGGATCAGCGCGCGGTCGAGATCGTCGAGGGCGATCATGAGCGCGACGCACGCAGAATTTTAATGAAAATTCTGCACCTTGGGCGGTGTTCTTGAGGCAAAGCAGCACGCATCATAGCGGCAAGGTCTCGTCGGTCTTGAGCCGCGCCACATGCATGAGCGCTTCGAGATCGGTCATATGCGGCAAGGCCAGAAGATGGTCGCGGTAAAGCCGCTGGTAGTCTTCCAGATCGCGCGCGATCACCGCGAGGCGCACATCGACCTGGCCGAGAAAGGTCTGGATCTCCAGCACTTCCTGCACCTCCCGGGCCGCGGCGACAAAGGCGTCGAGCGCGTTCGGAACCGATTTGTCGAGCGTGACCCTCAGCGACACCTCGACCGCGTAGCCGAGCTGCGCCCAGTCGATCACGCCCCGCACCCCGCGCAACACGCCGGTCTCGCGCATCCGCGCCAGCCGCCGCGCCAGCGTCGAGGGGGTGACGCCCGCGCGCTCGGCCAGAGCCTCGGAGGGCTCCTCGGGCGCGGCCTGATACTGGCGCAAGATGCGGCGGTCGGTGTCGTCCAGCATGATTTCTCCGGGAATCCTCAAGAGCGCGAATGATGCTTCTTCTTTTTCCGAAATACGCATCAAAAACGCAACCGCTCTCGCGCCGCCGGGCCTAGAGTGCCCGCCACAAATCAAACCGGAAGGACGAAATCATGCGCGTCTATTACGACCGTGACTGCGACATCAACCTGATCAAGGACATGAAGGTGGCGATCCTGGGCTACGGCTCCCAGGGTCATGCCCATGCCCTGAACCTGCGCGATTCGGGCGCCAAGAACGTCGTCGTCGCCCTGCGCGAGGGCTCGGCCTCGGCCAAGAAGGCCGAAGGCGAAGGCCTGCAGGTCATGGGCATCGCCGAAGCGGCGGCCTGGTGCGACCTGATCATGTTCACCATGCCCGACGAGCTGCAGGCGGAAACCTACAAGAAATACGTGCATGACAACCTCAAGGACGGCGCGGCCATCGCCTTTGCCCACGGCCTGAACGTGCATTTCGGCCTGATCGAGCCGAAGCCCGGCGTCGACGTCATCATGATGGCGCCGAAGGGCCCCGGCCACACCGTGCGCGGCGAATACACCAAGGGCGGCGGCGTGCCCTGCCTCGTGGCGGTCCATCAGGACGCGTCCGGCAAGGCGCTCGAGATCGGCCTGTCCTACTGCTCGGCCATCGGCGGCGGCCGCTCGGGCATCATCGAGACCAACTTCCGCGAAGAGTGCGAAACCGACCTCTTCGGCGAGCAGGCCGTGCTCTGCGGCGGCCTTGTCGAGCTGATCCGGATGGGCTTCGAGACCCTGGTCGAGGCGGGCTATGCCCCCGAGATGGCCTATTTCGAGTGCCTGCACGAGGTGAAGCTGATCGTGGACCTGATCTACGAAGGCGGCATCGCCAACATGAACTACTCGATCTCGAACACCGCCGAGTATGGCGAGTATGTCTCGGGCCCGCGCATCCTGCCCTACGACGAGACCAAAGCGCGGATGAAGGCGGTTCTGACCGACATCCAGACCGGCAAGTTCGTCCGGGACTTCATGCAGGAGAACACCGTCGGCCAGCCGTTCTTCAAGGGCACCCGTCGCCTGAACGACGAGCACCAGATCGAGCAGGTCGGCGAGAAGCTGCGCGGCATGATGCCGTGGATCTCGGCTGGCAAGATGGTCGACAAAGAGCGCAACTGATCGCGCCTCGAAAAGGGTGCCCGCGGCGTCGCGGGCACCTGCCTCCGCGGTCTCGACCCCGCGGAGCTGCCGATTACCGGTCGCCCTCGTCCGCCTGCATGATCTTGGCCCAGCGGCGCAAATTGACGCTCGCCCTGGCCACGGTAAGGCTCAGGAGCGCGATCAATGTGACGATCGGAATGATGTAGGTGTATTCCATGACGTATCTCCCTGTGACGTTGAACTGTCGGGGAAAAACGTCAGGAGCGGACTGGCCGTTCCGGGCCTGGCCCCCTTACATCCCGTCCTTGAGCTGCCAGACGCAGAGGCCCAGAAGGGCGAGCAGGATGAGGATGACGAGAATATACATGGGGCGGCCTCCCTTGGTTTCGGTCGCAATGACAGTCAAAGAGTAGCCCTCGAACGGGCGCAATCAAAGCACGCTCGCATCAAGAGCGGGGTCTTGCCGGAAAACCGCTTGGAAATCATGCAAAAAACATCTCCGTTTGCGCCGCGGATCACGCTGGCCTCCTGGGCGATGGTGGCCGCGCTCGGGGTGACCTGGGGCGGGACCTTCGTTGTGATCGAGCTCGCCTTGCGCGGAATCGGACCCGCCTGGCTGGCCGCGGCGCGCATTTCCGGTGCCGCGATCGTGACCGTGGCGATCTGGCAGATGCTGGGCGGGCGGCTCTTTCTGAGCGACGCGCGACCCTACGGACGGCTTGCCATCGTGGGCGTGCTGAACACCGCCCTGCCCTTCATGCTCCTGAGCTGGGGTCAGGTCCGGGTCACCAGCGGCTTTGCGGGCGTGTCGATGGCGGCGGTGGCGCTCATCGTGCTGCCGCTCGCGCATCTGTTCCTGCCCGGAGAGCGGCTGACCCTGCGGCGCGTCATCGGCTTCGGGATCGGGTTTCTGGGCGTGACGATCCTGCTGACCGGCGCGGGCGCTCTGGAGAGCTCGGGCGATCCGCTGGAGCCCTTCGGACGGCTGGCCTGTCTCGGCGCGGCGGCCTGCTATGCCTCGTCCTCGGTGATGATGCGGCGTCTGCCGCCGATCGACCCGATCGGGCTCGCGGCGGTGCCGCTTCTCTTCGGCGCGCTGGTGGTGGTGCCGGTCGCGGCCTTGGCCGAGGGCGCACCGGCGCTGCCGGATCGCGCGACGCTCTTCTGGCTCGTGCTTCTGGGGCTGGTGCCGACGGCGGGGGCGAACCTCCTGCGGGTCCTGGTCATCCGCACCGCCGGTCCGGTCTTCATGAGCCTCGTGAACTACCAGGTGCCGGTGTGGTCGGTCGTCCTCGGAATCCTGATCCTGAACGAGCCTGCGCCGCCGACGCTCTGGTCGGCGCTGGCGCTGATCCTCGCGGGCGTGGCGGTCAGCCAGTGGGCGGCGCTGCGCGTCCTTTTCAGGCGGCGCGGACGCGGCGCTGGCGGATGAGGAAGGCGCAGACGAAGACGCCGCTCAGGATCAGCACGATGGTCGGCGCGGGCGCGCTGTCGAGAAAGAAGCTCAGATAGGTGCCCGCCAGCATCGCGGTCACGTTGACCGCCACCGCGACCCCGAGCATCGCCGCGAAGCGCCGGGTCATCAGGAAAGCGATGGCCCCGGGCGTGATCAGGAGCGCGATGGCGAGGATCAGCCCCGCCGCCGTCAGCGTCGCCACGATGGCGAGCGAAAGCGCGGCGAGAAGCCCGTAATGAAGCGCGGTGACCGGCAGCCCAAGCGCCCGCGCCTGCGCCGGATCGAAAGCGTGCAGGAGAAGATCGCGCCAGACCGCCAGCAGGCCCAGCGTGATCACCGCCGAGATGGCGCCGGCGCTCACGAGATCCGCAGTCGAAACGCCCAGCATGTTGCCGAAGAGGATATGGTCGAGATGCGCCTCGGGCTTCGCCCAGACATAGAGCACCAGCCCCAGACCGAACATGCCCGAGAAGACGACGCCCATCACCGTGTCCTCCTTGATCCGCGAGGTCTCTGTCAGGTAGCCGGTCGCCACCGCGCAGGTCATGCCCGCCGCGAAAGCGCCGAGGATCAGCGGCAGGCCGGTGACATAGGCGATGACGATGCCCGGCAGCACCGCGTGGCTGACCGCGTCGCCCATCAGCGCCCAGCCCTTGAGCACGAGAAAGCAGGACAGGAGCGCCGTCGGCACCGCCACGATCATGCAGATCAGAAAGGCGTTCTGCATGAACGGGAACTGCAACGGCAGGAGAAGCTCCCCGAGGCTCATGTGGCCGCCTCGCGTCCGCGGCGGCGCGCGGCGAGGCGTCCGTGCTTCGGCGCGAAGACGAAGGCCGCGAGGAAGACGAGCGTCTGCAGGCAGACGATGATCCCGCCCGTGGCCCCGTCGAGGAAGTAGCTGAGATAGGCTCCTGTCGCGCTTGTCCCAGTGCCAAGCGCCACGGAGGTCACGATGAGCCGCGGGAAGCGGTCGCACAGGAGATAGGCCGTCGCCCCCGGCGTCACCACCATGGCGATCACCAGGAACGCCCCTACGGTCTGCATCGCCGCCACCGTGGAGGCCGCGAGAAGCGTGAAGAACAGCGCCTTGAGCGCGCCCACCCGCAGCCCGATGGCGCGGGCATGGGCCTCGTCGAAGAAGGTGACCATCAGGTCCTTCCAGGTGAGCCCCAGCGCCAGGAGCGACACGCCTCCGATCGCCACCAGCTGCGCGGTGTCGGCGGGCGTGACGGCGAGGATATTGCCCATGGTGATGGTCTGGATCGAGACGGAGACCGGGTTCACCGACACCATGAACAGCCCAAGCCCGAAGAAGGACGTGAAGATCAGCCCGATCACCACGTCGGGCTTCAGACCTGAACGCTCGGAGAGAAACAGCATCGTCAGCGCCGCGAGCCCGCCCGACAGGAACGCCCCAAGCGCGAAGGGCAGCCCCAGCAGGTAGGCTCCGGCGACACCCGGCACCACCGAATGCGAGAGCGCATCGCCGATCAGCGACCAGCCCTTGAGCATCAGGTAGGAGGACAGGAAGGCGCAGACCCCGCCGACCAGCGCCGAAACCCAGATCGCGTTGGTCATGTAGCCGTAGGAGAAGGGCTCCAGCAGGATCACCGGTCGGGCTCCTGCTCCTGCTCGCGGCGGAGCGTCTTGCCGCCGTAACGGATGAAGGGCCGCTCGTCATCGGTCAGGATCGACAGGGTGCGCGCATCCTCGTCGTCATGCAGATCGCCCCCGCCCAGCGTCACATGGCGCAGAACGCCACCGAAGGCGCGTTCGAGATTGGCACGGGTGAAGATCTGCTCGGTCGGACCCGCGGCCAGGACCGTGCCCTTGACCAGAACGGTGCGGTCGCAGAACTCGGGCACCGAGCCCAGATTGTGGGTCGAGACCAGCATCACCCGGCCCTCGTCACGCAGCTCGCGCAGAAGCGCGGTGATCTGTTCCTCGGTGGTCACATCGACGCCGGTGAAGGGCTCGTCCAAGAGGATCACCTGCCCGTCCTGCGCCAGCGCGCGGGCAAGGAAGACGCGCTTGCGCTGCCCGCCGGAAAGCTCGCCGATCTGGCGGTGGCGATAGTCGCTCATCCCGACCCGCGCGAGCGCGGCGTCGACGGCGGCATGATCGGCGGCGCGGGCGCGTCTCAGAAAGCCCATATGGCCGTAACGGCCCATCATTACCACGTCCTCGACCAGCACCGGGAAGGACCAATCGACCTCCTCGGCCTGCGGGACATAGGCGACGAGACCGGCTTTGAGCGCCGCGCGCACCGGCTGGCCGAGGATGCGGATCGTGCCCGAGGACGTGGGAACAAAGCCCATCAACGCTTTGAAGAGCGTCGATTTTCCGGCACCGTTCACACCGACGAGCGCGGTCACCGTGCCGCGCGGCAACTCAAAGCTCGCATCGCGAAGCGCGGTGTGCCCGTTGCGATAGGTGACGGAGACGTCGCTGACCTCGAGCCCCGGCGCATCGCTCATTCGGCAAGCCCCTCGGCGATGGTCGTGGCCGTCACCCGCAGGAGATCGAGATAGGTCGGCACCGGCCCGTCCGGCTCGGAGAGCGAATCGACATAGAGTACGCCGCCATACTCCGCTCCGGTCTCGCGGGCGACCTGCTCGGCCGGCGCGGTGTTCACCGTGCTCTCGCAGAAGACCGCCGGAATGGCCTCTTCGCGCACTCCGTCGATCACCGCGCGCACCTGCTGGGGCGTTCCGGTCTGGTCGGCATTCATCGGCCAGAGATAGAGCTCCTTCAGCCCGAAATCGCGCGCCAGGTAGGAAAACGCCCCCTCGCAGGTGACAAGCCACCGGCGCTCCTCCGGGAGCGCCGCGATCCGGTCGCGCAAGGGTCCGATGGTGGCGCGGATCTCCTCTGCATAGGCAGCGGCGTTGGCGGCATAGGTCTCGGCATTGTCGGGATCGGCCTCGGACAAAGCGGCCTCGATCGCGGCGACATAGGCGAGCGCGCTGTCGAGCCCCATCCAGGCATGCGGGTTGGGCTTGCCGTCATAACTCCCGCCCGAGATCGAGATCGGCTCGATCCCGTCCGAGAGCGTGACCGCAGGCACGTCGCGAAGATTGCCGAGGAACTGTTCGAACCAAAGCTCGAGGTTCAGCCCATTCCAGAGGATCAGGTCGGCATCCGAGGCGCGCAGGATATCGCGCGGCGTCGGCTGGTAGCCGTGGATCTCGGCGCCGGGCTTGGTGATCGACACCACCTCCGCCGCGTCCCCCGCGACGTTCCGGGCCATGTCCGCGATCACGGTGAAACTGGTCGCGACCTTCAGCCGCTCGGCGGCGGCCGCACCGGCCGAGAGCATGGCGGCGACGGTCAGCGTGGCGGCGAGACAGGGACGAGACGTCATGGCGGCGGCGACCTCCTTTTGCAGATGCGACCGATTTGCATCTAACTGCCGCAGTTGCGACCGAGTTGCAAGAGCCTCTTGATGCCGGGCCCCGCGCCGTGCCATCAGAAAAGCCCATGAGCGAGACCGACGCAGATACCGAACGGCTGACCCGGGCCTTGCGCGCCCAGGGTATCCGCATCACCCGCCAGCGCGCGGCGCTCCTTGAGATCATGGCGCGCGCCGACGACCACCCCGACGCGGTCGAGCTGCACCGCCGCGCCTCGGACGAACTGCCCGGCATCTCGCTCTCGACGGTCTACCGCACCCTCGCCGCGCTCGAGGAGCACGGCGTGATCCAGCGCCACCAGTTCCAGGGCGAGACGGCGCGGTTCGAACCCGCCGATGCCGAGCATCACGACCACATGATCGATGTCGAGAGCGGCGAGGTGATCGAGTTCCACTCCGAGCGGATCGAGGAGCTGCAGGCCGCGCTCGCCCGAGAGATGGGCTACGAGATCGTCCATCACCGGCTCGAGCTCTACGTCCGCAAACGCCGCGACGCCTGAACCCAGAGAGCCCCCGGAACAGGTGCCCACCCTGCCTGCTTCTCTTTTTCCCAAATACCGCCGGGGGTGAATTGGCCGAAGGCCAAGAGGGGGCAGCGCCCCCTGCCCGGTCCCCGATCAGCTCGCGCGTTTCTCGTCGAGAATGACCAGAACCTCGTCCTTGCCTTGGTCGCGCTGGCCCTTGACCTTCGAGAGCTCCCGCTCGAGCTCGCGGATGCGGGCTTCGCGGCGCGCGGCGGTGGCGCGGTGCTTGTGCTCGCGCAGCCATTCCCAGACGAAGCCGATCAGAAGCCCCGCCGCGATGCTCGCGACGACCACGAAGAAGAGCGGCATGCTGACGCGCTCCTGCAGGCCCAGAAGCGCCGAAAGCTCCGCTGGCAGAAGCTGCAGCGTCACCACCTCGCGGTTGGCAAGCGCCACCGCGATCAGCACGATGGCGAGAAGGGCGAGGAAGGCGTAGCGGATGTAGCGCATGGGATCAGGTCTTTCCGTTCAGTCGGTCGCGAAGCAGTTTGCCGGTCTTGAAGAAAGGAACGTGTTTCTCCTCGACGTCAACCGCTGCGCCGGTGCGCGGGTTCCGTCCGACGCGCGCATCGCGCTTCTTGACCGAGAACGCGCCGAAGCCGCGCAGCTCGACGCGGTCGCCCCGGGCCATCGCCCCGGTGATCTCGTCGAAGATGGTGTTCACGATGCGCTCGACATCGCGCTGGTAGAGATGCGGGTTATCGTCCGCGATCTTCTGGATCAATTCTGAGCGTATCATTGCGGTACGTCCCCCCGAAGAACCGTCGAAAATTCTCTCATGCAAACAATGCCGGAGTATAGCTGCGGCGACCAGTACGGAAAACCATTACCGGCGTAAAAAACCCATGTTTTGCAAGCGGTTTGCCCTTGCAACTGACGGAATCGCCTGGAGCCGCCGGCAAATGGGCTGAAAGCGCGACATCGCGCGTCGTCAACCTGAACACGATTCGTGGCGCTGTCAGCGGGCTTTGGAACCGCTTGGGAAACGGTGGTTTCCTCTCCAGCACCACCGCGCCGGACACCCCCGACCTGGGGTCTTTGCGCCCGGATCGGTCGGCTGACACGACGCCCCGCCGCGGCGCGGCCGTCCCGGAGGCGTGACCCGTCCGCCCGGGCGGTGCCGCCGATGAAAACCCATCCAGATGCCGACACCCTGCCCCCCAACATCGCAGCGCCGAGCGGTCTCAGGACACCGCCGCGCTCAACCTTGGATTGAGAGCTATAAGAAAAGCCGCGCCCGGGCAAATACCTGGCGCACAAAAAAAGCCCCGCGAAACGCGGGGCTTTTCGATGCCGTTACGGCAGGTCTCAGTCGTCGTCGCGGTTCAGCGCGGCGCCGAGGATGTCGCCGAGCGATGCACCCGAGTCCGAGGAGCCGTACTGTTCCACGGCCTCTTTCTCTTCGGCGATCTCGCGGGCCTTGATCGACAGGCCGAGGCGACGGGTCTTGCTGTCCACGTTGGTCACGCGGACATCGACCTTGTCACCCACCGAGAACCGCTCGGGGCGCTGCTCTGCGCGGTCGCGCGACAGGTCGGAGCGACGGATAAAGGACTTCATGCCCTCGTACTCGACCTCGATGCCGCCATCCTCGATCGAGGTGACCTCGACGGTGATGATCGAGCCGCGCTTCACGCCGCCCACGGCCTCGGCGAACTTGTCGCCACCCAGAGCCTTGATCGAGAGCGAGATACGCTCTTTCTCGATGTCGGTCTCCTGAACCACGGCCTGGACGACATCGCCCTTGCGGTAGTTCTGGATCGCGTCCTCGCCACGCTCGTCCCAGGACAGGTCCGAGAGGTGCACCATGCCGTCGATCTCGCCTTCGAGACCGATGAACAGGCCGAACTCGGTGATGTTCTTGACCTCGCCCTCGACCTCGGTGCCCGCGGGATGAGTCTCGTCGAAGACCTCCCAGGGGTTGCGCATGGTCTGCTTCAGGCCAAGGCTGACCCGGCGCTTGGCCTGGTCGATCTCGAGCACCATGACGTCCACTTCCTGCGAGGTGGAGACGATCTTGCCGGGATGCACGTTCTTCTTGGTCCAGGACATTTCCGAGACGTGCACGAGGCCCTCGACGCCGGGCTCCAGCTCGACGAACGCACCGTAATCGGTGATGTTCGTGACGCGGCCGGTATGGACCGAGCCGAGCGGGAACTTGGCGGCGACCAGATCCCACGGATCTTCCTGCAGCTGCTTCATGCCGAGGGAGATGCGGTGGGTCTCGCGGTTGATCTTGATGACCTGAACCTTCACCGTCTCGCCGATCTGGAGGATCTCGGAGGGGTGGTTCACGCGACGCCATGCCATGTCGGTGACGTGCAGCAGGCCGTCGACACCGCCGAGATCGACGAAGGCGCCGTATTCGGTGATGTTCTTGACCACGCCGTCAACCGCCTGGCCCTCTTCGAGGTTGGCGATGACTTCGGCGCGCTGCTCGGCGCGGCTCTCTTCGAGGATGGCGCGGCGCGACACGACGATGTTGCCACGGCGGCGATCCATCTTGAGGATCTGGAACGGCTGCTTGAGACCCATGAGCGGGCCTGCGTCACGCACGGGGCGGACATCGACCTGGCTGCCGGGAAGGAAGGCCACGGCACCGCCGAGATCGACGGTGAAGCCGCCCTTGACGCGGCCGAAGATCGCGCCTTCGACACGGGCGTCGTCGGCATAGGCCTTCTCGAGACGGTCCCAGGCCTCTTCGCGGCGCGCCATCTCGCGGGAGATCACGGCCTCGCCGCGGGCGTTCTCGGCGGAGCGCAGGTACACCTCGACCTCGTCGCCGACGGAGATGTCCGCAGCTTCGCCGGGGTTTGCGAATTCCTTGAGTTCGACGCGGCCTTCCATCTTGTAGCCGACGTCGATGATGGCCTGGCCCGCCTCGATGGCGATGACCTTGCCCTTGACGACAGAGCCCTCTTCGGGCGTGTCCATTTCGAGGCTTTCATTAAGGAGGGCCTCGAATTCCTCCATCGATGCGTTCTGAGCCATGTGGCGTCTGTTTCCTTTGCGATACGCTATTCTGGCCGGGCGGTTGTCTCCGCCGGTCTTGGGGTTGGTCAGGAGGGCGTCCTTACAAAGCAAAGAGGGCCGGTTGGTCCCGACCCTGCTCGTCTCTCGTGCCTTGTGGTCTTGGTCGCCCGTGTCGACGTGGCGGCTATAGCGAAGCCCTGCCGCTGTGGCAAGCCCCGCATGGCCGAAGCGCCGCGTGCGCCGCGCCCCGCACGAGGGGGGCGCGGCGACGGAGCCGGTCAGCCCGCGTCCTTGGCCTCGTCCCGCGCGTCCTCAAGCGTCTTGAGGCGGGCGGCGATCTCGGCATTGAGTTCCGGATCGGCCGCGGCGGCGCGGTTGATCGCGACGTAATCGTCGAGCGTGAAGCTCTCGCGCGTCTCGATCACGTCCTGCATCTTGGCATTGGCCTCGGCCACGAGCGCGGTCTGCGCCTTGGGCGTGTCGGCCGCTTCGACCTGCGCGGCATAGTCCGCCCGGATCTCGCGGATCTCGAGGACGGCACTTGCGAAGGCGTCGAGCTGCGCCTCCTCGAAGCTCGGCGTCTCGATGGCGGTCGTGGCCTCTGCGGCCTGCGCCGCGGGCGCGGCCTCGCCGGTGGGCTGGGCCTGCGCCTCTTGCGCGGAGACCGCGCTCAGGGGCGCTGCCGCCAGGGCGAGCGCGAGGGTGGTTGCGGTTGCGGTCTTGCGGGTGAAAGCCATGTCGGCTCCTTCCTGCGGTTGGTTTGCCTTGCACGCCGCGCGGATGAACACATGAAGGATGCGCGGCGTGTTCCAGAGGTGGGGACGACCGGCGCTTGGGCAAAATCCTGCGGCAAGGGACCGCCGGAACGCGGGGGAAGGCGTCGGCAAGAGCCCGCTCGCCCCGGGATGATCCGGGTGTCCGGGACCTGTCAGCCGCGCGCGGCCTCGACCACCGCGATGGCCCGGGCGACGGCCTCGTCGATCCCGAGCGCCGTGGTGTCGATGGTCACGGCATCCGCCGCCGGTTTCAACGGCGCGTCCGCACGACCCATGTCGCGCTCGTCGCGCTCGTGCACATCGGCCAGGACCTCGTCATAGCTGAGGTCATGCCCCGCCTCGACAAGCTCCTTGTGGCGCCGCTCGGCGCGGGTCTCGGGGCTGGCGATGACGAAGATCTTGGCCTCGGCCTCGGGGCAGATGACTGTGCCGATATCGCGCCCGTCGAGAACCGCGCCGCCGTCCCGCCGCGCGAAGGCGCGCTGGAAGTCGAGAAGCGCCTTGCGCACCTCGGGCAGCGCCGCGACGCGGCTTGCCGCCTGCCCGACCGCGTTGGTGCGAAGCCCCTCGCCCGCCACATCCTCGGGCGTCAGCGCCTGCGCAGCGTCCAGCGGATCGCGCCCGTCGAGCATCTGCTTGCCGACGGCCCGGTAGAGAAGCCCGGTGTCGAGATGGGCATAGCCGAACCGCGCCGCGAGCTGACGCGCGATGGTGCCCTTGCCGCTGGCGGCGGGGCCGTCGATGGCGATGGTGAAGGCCATGGGCGCTCTCCCTTGCTCTTTCGCTGATATGCGGCGCGCGGCGCGGGAAGAAAGCCCGGACGCCCGCGACGGATCAGCCGGTCTGACGGGCGATCTTCGCCCCGAGGCCGGTCATCAAGGGCTCGAAGATCGGGAACGACGTGGCGATCGGGCCGCCGTCATCCACCATCATCGGCGCCTCGGTCGCAAGCCCCATCACGAGGAACGACATCGCGATCCGGTGATCGAGCCGCGCCGCCACCGTCACCCCGCCCGGCACGTCGCCGAAGCCCCGCCCCTCGACGGTCCACCAATCCTCGCCCTCCTCGACGCCGATCCCGGCAGCGCGGAGCCCCTGCGCCATCGCGTCGATCCGGTCGCTTTCCTTCACCCGCAATTCCTTGACGCCGGGCATATGGGTCTGGCCCCGCGCGAAGGCGGCGACGACCGACAGCACCGGATATTCGTCGATCATCGAGGCCGCGCGCTCTGGCGGCACCTCGATCCCTCGCAGATCGGGCGAGAAGCGCGCGCGCAGATCGGCGACAGGCTCACCGCCCTCCTCGCGCTCGTTTTCGTAGGTCAGATCGGCGCCCATCTCGCGGAGCGTGGTGAAGAGCCCCGCCCGGGTCGGGTTCAGCCCGATATTCGGCACCAGAACGTCCGAGCCTTCGGTGATCAGCGCAGCGCAGACCGGGAACGCGGCCGAGGACGGATCGCGCGGCACCACGATCTCCTGCGGGCGAAGCTCGGGGCGGCCCTGGAGCGTGATCACCCGGCCCTCCGCGCTGTCCTCGGTGGAGAGCGTCGCGCCGAATCCCGCGAGCATGCGCTCGGAATGGTCCCGCGTCGCCTCGCGCTCGATCACCACGGTCTCGCCGGGCGCGTTGAGACCGGCGAGCAGCACCGCGGACTTGACCTGTGCAGACGGAACGGGCGTAGCGTAGCGCACCGGCACCGGCTGCTCGGCGCCCAAGATGGTCATCGGCAGCCGCCCGCCCGAGCGCCCGAAGGCCCGCGCGCCGAAGAGCGCCAGCGGATCGGTGACCCGCGCCATCGGACGCGAATTGAGCGAGGCGTCGCCGGTGAAGGTCGCCGCGATGGGCGAGGTCGCCATCGCCCCCATGATCAGCCGCACGCCGGTGCCGGAATTGCCGCAATCGATCACCCGGTCGGGCTCGGCAAAGCCGCCCACGCCCACGCCCTGGACATGCCAGGTATCGCCGCGCTTCTCGACCTCGGCGCCGAAGGCCTGCATCGCCTTGGCGGTATCGAGCACGTCCTGCCCCTCGAGAAGCCCGGTCACCCGGGTCTCCCCCACCGCCAGCGCGCCGAGGATCAGCGAGCGGTGCGAGATCGATTTGTCTCCGGGCACATGCGCCTCGCCCGAAAGCGGGCCGGATTTCTCCGAGATCATCGGGATCGGGGTGCCGTGGGATGACATGCGCGGGGCTCCTGGGGCTGAGGTCGCGCCCGGAGGTAGCAATCCCCGCACCGCGCGTCCATGCTTCTTCTTTTTCCAAATACGCAAAAGAGTCCCTAAGCGATCAAAGGCGCTCGAAACTCAGGTAATGCGGCACGCGGCCTTCCCGGAGCGCCTTCTGCTCGTAGCGCGTCGACAGCCAGTCACCCCAGGGCTGCCGCCAGTCCGCCGCCCGCCGGCTGGTCCATCGGAACCCGGCGCGCGGCACCTCTTGAAGCGTCTGGCGCACGTAATCGGGGATATCCGTCGCCACGCGGAAGGTCGCCCCCTGGGCCAGGACGCCGTGCAGCGGCGCGAGATGCTCTTGCGTCACGAAGCGGCGGCGATGGTGACGCGCCTTTGGCCAGGGATCGGGATAGAGCAGGAACGCGCGAGCCACTGACTCCTCCGGCAGCACGTCGAAGAGATCGCGCGCATCGCCGGGATGGATGCGGATGTTCTCGAGCCCAGTATCGCGGATCTTGCCGAGACAGGTCGCGACCCCATTGATGAAGGGCTCGCAGCCGATGAAGACGGTGCCCGGGTTCGACTGCGCCTGATGCACCAGATGCTCGCCCGACCCGAAGCCGATCTCGAGCCAGAGCGGACGTCCACCTGTCAGCGCATCGAGATCGAGCGGCGTGCGCTCGGGGTTGTCGGCCCAGCCCACCCCCGCAAGACCGACATGGTCGAGATCGGTCAGATACTCGTCCTGCGACGGCCGCAGGGTCTTGCCCTTGAAGCGGCCGTAGAAGTTGCGCCAGGGCGCGCCGGAGGGATGGGTTCTGTCAGTCATGCGCGGGCCTTTAGCGCCACCGGCGCGGCGCGGCAACCGGAGCGCGGCCCCGGACGGGGGCCGCTCCAGAAAATTGGTTAATTTTCTGGAGCCTCCGAGGCGGCCTTGTCCGCTTCGGCCAGGGGCGACAGCCGCCCGACCCGGTAGAGATGCATCTCGCGCGACAGTTTCAGCGTCGGCTTGATCGCGAAACAGACCGAGCCCAGCACGAAGAGCCAGGTCGCGGCGTATTGCGTGGCGTCCCAGAAGAACATCACCGAGCCCACCAGAAACATCGCCGCCGCCAGGAAATCCACGGCGGTGCGGGCCAGCTCGTAGCGCGCATAGAGCCGTCGGCTCGCTTCGCTGGACTGGCGCGCGTCGAGATCGAAAAGCTTCATCTGGCCTCCGGAAGCTGGCGCTCCGGAAAACCAACAGACTTCCAGGAGCTTGCGGGGCGATCCTCAGCTCAGCGCGAGAGGCCGCCATGCAGCGTCGGCACGTCGAGGCTCGCGAAGCCGTAATGGCGAAGCCAGCGCAGATCGCTGTCGAAGAACGCGCGCAGGTCGGGTATGCCGTATTTCAGCATCGCGATCCGGTCGATCCCCATGCCGAAGGCGAAGCCCTGCCACTCGGCCGGATCGACACCGGCGGCCGAGAGAACCTTGGGATGGACCATGCCGGAGCCCAGCACTTCGAGCCAGCCATCGCCCTCTCCGATCCGCAGCTGGCCGTCCTCCCAGGAGCACTGGATATCGACCTCGGCCGAGGGCTCGGTGAAGGGGAAATGCGACGCGCGGAAGCGGGTCTTGATGCCGTCGACCTCGAAGAAGGCCGCGAAGAACTCTTCCAGCACCCATTTCAGGTTCGCCATCGAGATGTCGCGGTCGATGGCCAGGCCTTCGACCTGATGGAACATCGGGGTATGGGTCTGGTCGTAATCGGCGCGGTAGACGCGGCCCGGGGCGATGATCCGGCAGGGCGCGCCGTGTTTTTCCATATGCCGGATCTGCACCGGCGAGGTATGGGTGCGCAGCACATGCGGCGGGCGATTGTCGCCCTCGTCGCGATGCATGTAGAACGTGTCCATCTCGGCCCGCGCGGGGTGGTGGCCGGGGATGTTCAGCGCATCGAAATTGTACCAGTCGGTGTCGATCTGCGGACCTTCGGCCACCGAGAAGCCCATATCGGCAAAGATCGCGGTGACCTCCTCGATCACCTGGCTGACCGGATGGATCGAGCCCTGGGGACGCGGACGGCCCGGCAGGGTCACGTCCAGCCACTCCCCGGCCAGCCGCGCATCGAGCGCGGCATCGGCCAGCGCCTCTTTTTTGGCGGCGAGCGCCGAGTTGATCTCGTCCTTGAGCGCGTTGAGCGCGGGTCCGGCGGTCTTGCGCTCTTCGGGGCTCATCTTGCCAAGCTCGCGCATCTTCAGCGCCACTTCGCCCTTCTTGCCGAGCGCGGAAAGCCGCACGTCCTCGAGCGTGGCCTCGTCCGAGGCCGTGGCAATCAGGTCGATATACTTGTTGCGAAGATCGTCCATCGCCTGCCTCCTGAGGGAACCGCGGGGTCTGCTACCACAGACCCGCGCGAATGCAAGAGCGGCACGCGCCCGGCGTGCGCCCGAGGTGGAAAGCTTTGACAGCCCGCGGCAGGGCTTGCTTATATTAACAGGCTGTTAAGGCGCGGGCCTGATCCGTTTGGCGGCGCGCGGGTGTAGGGGGTGATCATGCTGGGTTTGCTGTTGCTGGCGTCGTTCGGGACATTGGCCGTCGGCGGTGCCTTCGACGAGGTTTTTGGTCTTTCCGAGGACGAGGACCGGGACCTCGACCGGATCGACGCGGACGAGGCCGAGCGCCTGCTCGATCCCTCGGCCCTGGCCGAGCTCGAAGCCGCCCTGCTCGACGATCCCGCAGAGGCGCTGGCCGGACGCGAGATCGCTGAGGTGGATATCTCGGCCTTCCGCTTCACGCCGACCGACGCGGTCGACTTCACCACCACCGACGAGGCCGAATATGTCTCTCTGCCCGACGATCTGGACGATCCGGGACAGAACGTCGTGTTCCTGGGCGGCGGCGACGATGTCGCGCTCGGCAGCGTCTTTGCCGACGTGATCTCGGGCGATGACGGCAACGACCTGATCTTCGGACGCGACGGGTTCGACCAGCTCTTCGGCGACGCGGGCGACGACACGATCTCCGGCGGCTCCGGAGGCGACGCGCTCTTCACCGAGCTCGACGGCGACCTGATCCTGCCCGGGACCGGCGCCGATGTCGTCTTCGGCGATGGCGGCGACGACAACATCATCGAAGATGTGTTTTCCGAGGAGAGCCTCGATCCCGATGGCGTGATCGACGTGTTCTCGGGCGGCGATGGCAATGACGGCATCATGCTGGCGACGGGTCTGAACCTTCTGTCGCTCGGCGCGGGCGCCGATCATGTCGAGATCGACGCCGAATACGACGATGCGCCCGCGGCGGTGATCACCGATTTCGATCCCGAGGAGGACGGCCTCCTCCTGAGCGTCTACACCGACGCGCCCGACCTCGGCGATGGCGCCACGGCCTTGGAGATCACCTATCTCGCGAGCCAGATCGAGACGTCGCTCGGTCCCGCGACGCTGGTCGAACCGGCGGTCGAGAGCGAAGAGCTGGCAGAGACGCTCGCGGGCGCCAACGCTCTTACGCCGTGCTTGTGGGGATCGCGCCCGAGGATCTGGAGGACGCGCAGATCCGGGTTCTGGTGCAGACCGACGCCACGGCCCGGAGCGACGGCCTGTCGCTGGCGTCGATCTCGGCGGAGATGGGCGCGACGCGCCTCTGAGCGCTAGTCCGGCGCGGCCCCCACGGGGATGCGCAGCTCGCCCAGACCGCCGCGCTCGGCGATGGCGTCGGACAGGGCGTCGAGCGTGGTGCAGATCTCGGCGACCGTGACCTGCAGAACGCGCCGGGTGTCGTCTGTCCCGGGATCGCCGTCCTCGACAGGCCCCGTCCAGTCCGGCGTCTCCACCGGCTCGGCGCGTTCATCGCGCGACAGCGCGCCGAGGTAGTCGACGATCTGGCGCTGGAACCGCTCGACCGAGCCGCGCCCCTCATGCTCCTCGTCGAGCTCCTCTTCGCCCTCGAGCGCGAAGGTCAGGAACCGCACATGGTTGCCGAGCCGGTCGATCAGGTCGACGATCTCGAGCGCGCCCGCGCCGTTGCGAAGCCGACCCGACTCGGCCGCGTCGCGGGCGTTGTCCAGGCTTTCCAGAAAGCGCTCCCGCGCGCGGCGGGTTTCGGCAGTCTTGCCGACGACGCCGTCGAACGTGGCATCGACATAGGACGCGAGATGCTTCAGCGCCGAGGCACGGTGGCGGCGATAGCGTTTCTGGGCGGTCTCCGGCCAGAGGACGAGCGCCACCGCGATGCCGAAGACGATGCCCACGAGGATCGCGATGCCGCGGTCGAGCGCGGTGCGCATCGCCTCTTCCTCGGAGCCCAGCGAGATCGCGACCGCGGCAACGACCCCGTAGCGCCAGTCCTCGCGGAAGGAGGAGATGCCGTTCAGCAGCGCCATCGAGACGAGGAGCGCGGCGACGGTGCCATAGCCATAGGGCAGGATGACGAGACCGAGGATGCCGATCACCGAGCCCACGAAGGACGCCGACAGGCGCTCCCACGCGGCGCCGATGGTGCCGTCGGCCGAGGGCTGGACGATCAGCACGGCCGAGAGGATGCAGACATAGACCTCGGGCAAGCCGAAGGATTGCATGATGAGATAGGCGCCCGCTCCGGCCACCGCCGATTGCAGCGCCAGCCGCGCGGCGTCGCGCAGATCGGCCCGGGACAGCTCGGACAGGCGGGTTTTCAGGCGGGCGATCTGGCGTCTGAGCATATAGGCAAGCGCCCGGAGACCGATCCGGGTTCCCCGGAACACGCGGCAGGGCGCGCAAACCACCCCTCGCGGATATGCAAAAGGGCGCCCCGAGGGACGCCCTTTGGTCGTTTCAAAAGCCGGTGGCTCAGGCGCTCAGCGCACCTTTCGCCTGCTCGACGATGGCGCCGAACGCATCGGGCTCGTGCACGGCCAGATCGGCGAGAACCTTGCGGTCCACCTCGATCCCGGCGAGCGAGAGGCCGTTGATGAAGCGCGAATAGGTCAGGCTCTCATCATGGGCGCGAACGGCGGCGTTGATCCGCTGGATCCACAGGGCGCGGAAGTTGCGCTTGCGGTTCTTGCGGTCGCGGGTGGCGTACTGGTTCGCCTTGTCGACCGCCTGTGCGGCAACCTTGAAGGTGTTCTTGCGACGACCGTAATAGCCTTTTGCGGCATCGGTGATCTTCTTGTGGCGGCGGTGGGTCACGGGACCCGTCTTGACGCGAGACATGGTCTAGCTCCTCTCAGATGGGTCTATCAGCGGTCGTAGGGCATGAAGCCCTTGATGATCTTTGCATCGGGCTCCGACAGGGTCGTCGTGCCGCGTGCATCGCGGATAAACTTCTTGTGGCGCTTGATCATGCCGTGGCGCTTGCCGGCCTGGCCCGCAATCACCTTGCCGGTGGCGGACACCTTGAAGCGCTTCTTGGCGCTCGACTTGGTCTTCATCTTGGGCATTTTCGTCTCCGTAGTCTGGACGCGAAGGACGCGCGACACGGCATGCCTCTTCCGGCCGGCCGCGCGGGTGGAAGCGCCCCTCTAACCGGGGCACGGGGCCTTTGCAAGAGGTCTGAGACGGGAAACCCGAGGTGATCCCGCGGGGTCAGCCGACGAAGCGGCCGATGACCTTGAAGAGGATCGTCGGAAGTTCGCCAAGCGCGTAGCCTCCGTCCTTCGTCGCGAAGGCCATGAGGATCATGCCCACGCCAAGAACGAACGTCACCGCGCCGAAGCGCGGTGCCTTGCCGTCGGCGTAAGCGGCGACCATGGACGGTATGGCAAATACGAGGACAAGCAGACCAAAGGTCAGGCTCATATCGGCATTCATTGAAATAACCTCGAACAGAACGCAAAACGTGAACTATCCGAGAGTATACCCCAATCTTAACCTTTTGCCAAACTGCCTTTGGCCGCTCACTCCGGGTCGGTGTTGAAGATCTGCCGCTCGTCGCAGGGCGCCACGCGCAGGATGTTGGTGGTGCCTGTCGTGTTGAAGGGCACGCCTGCGGTGACCACGATCTGATCCTCGGGTCCGGCATAGCCCAACTTGCGGGCGAAGCGGGCCGCGTTGACCACCGCGTTCTTGAACCGCTCGAGCTCTTCGGTGACCACGCATTGCGTGCCCCAGGAGAGCGCCAGACGCCGCGAGGTGCGGATCTGCGAGCTGAGCGCGAGGATCGGCACGCGCGGACGCTCGCGCGCGACCAGAAGCGCCGTGGTGCCCGACTGGGTGTAGCAGCAGATCGCCTTGATGTTCGTGGTCTCGGCGATCTCGCGGGCCGCGGCGACGATGCCGTCGGCGACGCTCTCGCGCTTGGCGACGCGGGAGGCCTCGATGATCTCGGTATAGGTCGGATCGCTCTCGACCTCTTCGGCGACGTTGTTCATCGTCGTCACCGCCTCGATCGGGTAATCGCCCGCGGCGCTCTCGGCGGAGAGCATGATGGCGTCGGCGCCTTCGTAGATGGCGGTGGCCACGTCCGAGACCTCGGCGCGGGTCGGCATCGGGCTCTCGATCATCGATTCGAGCATCTGCGTCGCCACGATCACCGGCTTGGCCGCGGCGCGGCACTGGCGGATCAGGCGCTTCTGGATCGGCGGCACGTTCTGGACGGGAAGCTCCACGCCGAGATCGCCCCGCGCCACCATGATCCCGTCGGAGGCGCGCAGAATCTCGTCGAAGCTCTTGACCGCCGACGGCTTCTCGACCTTCGACAGGACGGCGGCGCGGCCACGGGCGAGGCTCCGGGCCTCTTCGACATCGGCGGCGCGCTGCACGAAGGACAGGGCCAGCCAGTCGACGCCGAGGTCGCAGACGAACTCGAGATCCTTGCGGTCCTTTTCCGAGAGCGCGGCGAGCGGCAGAAGGACGTCGGGGACGTTCACGCCCTTGCGGTTCGAGATGGTGCCGCCGACGATCACGGTGCAATCGGCGAAATCGTCGCCGAACTTCTCGACCTTGAGGCGGATCTTGCCGTCGTTCACGAGCAGCGAGGCGCCGTCTTCGAGCGCCTGGAAAATCTCGGGATGGGGCAGTTGCACGCGGGTCGCATCGCCCGGCTTGTCTTCGAGATCGAGCCGGAAGAACGCGCCCTCGACAAGCTCTTCCTCGCCGTTCTCGAAGGTGCCGACCCGGAGCTTCGGCCCCTGCAGGTCGGCGAGGATGGCGATGGTCGAGTCCAGATCGGTCTCGACCTGGCGGATGATCTTGTGCCGGGCGGCGATCTCGTCATGGCTGCCATGGCTCATGTTCAGGCGGAACACATCCGCCCCGGCCTCGTGCAGCGCACGGATCGTGTCGTAATCCGAGGATGCCGGACCCAGGGTCGCGACGATCTTGACGTTGCGCTTGCGTTTCATCTGCCTTCTCCATCTCTGTCCCGTGGGCCGCTCGGCCCCGTCATCGTGCAACGGCCTGCGCCTCGATGCGCTATGTTACCGCTAACGGATTTGCTGCCTTATTGCCTATTTCCATTTTCCGCGCAACTCCACTATGCCGTCCGAGATAGCCCGCCCCCCGGCGCTGCCAAATCCGCGAACGATATGACGCCCGCATGACATTCGAGCCATTCCGCATCGAAGGCGAGACCCGTCCCGGGCGCTGGCTGATCACCTGTGACCACGCCACCAACACGGTGCCGCCGGAGATCGGCGATCTGGGCCTGCCGCCTTCGGACATGGCGCGCCATATCGCCTACGATCCCGGCGCGGGCGCGGTCGCTCGGGCCCTGGGCATGCATCTGGACAGCCCGGTGGTGCTGTCGAATTTCTCGCGGCTGGTGATCGACCCCAATCGCGGCGAGGACGATCCGACCCTTCTGATGAAGCTCTATGACGGCTCGGTCATTCCGGGAAACCGCCATGCCGGACCCGACGAGCGCGCCCGCCGCGTCGCCGCCTATTGGCGCCCCTATCACGACACCGTGGCGCGGCTGGCCGCGCGGCGCGCGGACGTGGCGATCCTGTCGATCCATTCCTTCACGCCGCAGCTGCGCGGCCGCCCCGCCCGGCCGTGGGAGATCGGCATCCTCCATGCCGACGACACGCGCCTTGCCGATCCGCTCATCGCGCGGCTCCGGACCGAACCCGGGCTCTGCGTTGGTCGGAACGAGCCCTATACCGGCTACCTGCCCGGCGACGCCATCGACCGCCACGCCCTGCAGCACGGGCGGCAGAACGCCCTGATCGAGCTCAGGAACGACCTGATCGAGGACCGCCCCGGCCAACAGGCCTGGGCCGCGCGGCTCGCGCCGCATCTTGAAGCGGCGCTGGCCGACGCCGATCTGTAACAGACCAGCCAAGGGGAGAGACCATGGACGACCAGACCCGGATCGAGCTCGAGGCGGCGGCATTTCGCAGGCTGCGCCAGCACCTCATGGAAGACCGCACCGACGTGCAGAACATCGACATGATGAACCTCACCGGCTTCTGCCGGAACTGCCTGTCGCGCTGGTACCAGGAAGCGGCCGAGGCGCGCGGCATCGAGATGGGCAAGGAAGAGGCCCGCGAGATCTTCTACGGGATGCCGATGGCCGAGTGGAAAGCCAATTATCAGACCGACGCCACGGACACGCAGAAAGAGGCCTTCAAGACCGCTTTCGCGGAAAATGTCGGCGAGAAGAGTTGACGCGACGCGCGAGATATATCGCGCAGAAGCCTGAAAAATAATGACATTAAAAAATCGCCGCGCCATTCGGCCGCGGCGATTTTTCGTGTCCGCTCGCGCGCGGGGCTGACCGCCAGCGCCCGCTGGGGTAGACTGGGAGATGTTTTCAACATCTCCTTTTCCCTCTGCGGAGCGTTTTCATGAAGATCGTCAATTGGAATATCGAATGGATGAACCGCTGGTTCTCCGGCAATGCCTCGCCTGTCTGGGGCTCCTCCTCGCTCAATGCCGCCGCCGCGCGTGAGGCCGCGGGACGCGCCGCGCGGGTGATCGCGGCGCTCGAGCCGGATCTCCTGACCCTGCAGGAGGGACCGAGCGCGATGGCCGAGATGCAGCTCTTTCTCGACCTGATGACCGACCAGACCGGGCTCAGCTTCGAGGTGCTGATGGGGCTCGATGGCGGCGCGCAGAAGCTCTACGCCCTGCGCCGCATCGGCGGGCGTTGCGAATCTATGGACCGGGCGACGGATGTCGAGACGCAGGCCCTGCAGGAGGGCTGGCCCGCCGATGTGAACGGCGATCTCCTGCTCGAAACCTATGATTTCACTCGACTGCCCCTGGTGATCGATGTCGATCCCGCCGCCGGTCAACCGCTGCGCGTCGTGGTGCTCCACACCAAGTCGAAGCACGTCCACAATGGCGAGGCGATCTTCCGCAACCCTGCGACACGGCAGCAGTTCATCGCCGATGCCATGCTCGCCCGGCGCCGGATCTCGGCCGAGGCCTTCCGCCTGCGCGGCTATCTCGACGCGCTCCTGATGGAGGATGGAGACGCGCGCGTCTTGGTGACCGGCGATTTCAACGACGGTCCGGGGCGGGATTTCTTCGAGCGCAGCTACCTGACCCACAACGTCACCGACATTCTTCTGGGCTCGACCTTCTACCCGGCGCTGATCTTTCAGCACGGCTTCCTCGCCCGCGTCGAGACGCCCGCGCTCTTCACCGCGCGCTTCGACGATTTCGTCGACGATGTCGCGGATCGGCCGCTGCTGCTGGACCACGTCGTGGTCTCGCCCGGGCTTGTCAGCCACGTCCTCGACGGAGGCATCGCGCATGAGGCCTTCGAGGCCGAGATCGAGGGCGACGGCGAGCCGCGGCAGAAGCGGCCCTCCGATCACCGCCCCATCTGGGTGGAGATCGGCGCACCGCTTTAAGAATTAACGTCGCCGCGTAAGACCCTGAAAAGGCTACACGGCGATCCGCTCAGATCGCCACTTTGCGGCTCTCGTCCAGATAGATTTCCCGAAGCCGCGCCGCTTTCGGGCCCGGCTTTCCATCTCCGAGCGCGACGCCGTCGATCTCGACCACCGGCATCACGAAGGCCGAGGCCGAGGTGATGAAGGCCTCGTCGGCCTCCTGCGCCTCGGCGATGGTGAAGAGCCGCTCTTCGACCGCCATCTGCGCCTCCTCCGCGAAGCGCAGCACTGCGGCGCGGGTGATCCCGTGGAGGATGTCGTTCGACAGCGGCCGGGTGACGATGGTGTTGCCCTTGATGAAATAGGCGTTGTTCGAGCTGCCCTCGGTCACATGGCCGTCCTCGACCATCCAGACATCGTCCTTGCCCTGCGCCTTGGCGATCATCTTGCCCATAGACGGATAGAGCAGCTGCACCGTCTTGATGTCGCGGCGGCTCCAGCGCAGGTCGTCGACCGACACGATGCTGAGGCCGACCTTGGCCTTGGGATCGTCGGCAAGACCCGGCTTCGACTGGGTGAAGAGCACGACGGTCGGAGGCGTGGTCGCGGGGTCGGGAAAGACGAAATCCCGATCACCGGGGGCGCCGCGGGTGATCTGCAGATAGACAAGCCCGTCGGTCACCTCGTTGATCCGCACAAGCTCGCGATGGATCTCGAGCAGCTCGTCCCGGGACGGCCCCTCCGGCATGTCGAGCTCGGACAGCGACCGGGCGAGCCGCGTCGCGTGGCCATCGAAATCGACGAGCTTGCCGTCGAGTACGCTCGTCACCTCGTAGACGCCATCGGCCATCAGGAAGGCGCGGTCGAAGATCGAGACCTTGGCCTCGGTCTCGGGCAGATACTCGCCGTTGACATAGACGGTGCGCATGGCGGAACTCCTTTGCTCGCGGTCGCGTGTTGGTGTGCCATTCCTCCGCAGGCGTCAAGGGCGCCCATCGTCCGAGCCGGCCCTGCCCTCGCCGGGCAGAAGCCTCGGGTCCAGATCCGGACCGTGCAGGACCGAGATGTCGCCCGTGGTCTCGAGCACGACCGCACGCACCTCGGACGGATGCATGACGTTGGCTTCCCGCAGCTTGGCTTCCAGGTCGTCGCGGGTGACGCGGCGCCGGTGCAGTTCGGCCTCGTCGACGACACCGTCGCGCATCAGGAGCGCCGGGCTGTTCGCGATCCAGCGCCGCAGGCGCGGCGACCGGACGCGGATCATGGCGATGGCCCATTGCGTCGCGAAAAGCCCCGCCATGGCCACGAGCGCCTGCGTGAAGGCCGCAGAGCTCGCCGCCTGCGCCGCTCCGGCCAGAAGCGATCCGGTCGCCACGGTCATCACGAAGTCGAAGGCGGTCATCTTGGAAAAGGACCGCAGGCCCAGGACGCGCGTCAGCGCCACCGCCCAGGCGAGGGCCACGACCGACAGGATGGCACCGCGCCAGACGGGCGATGCGGTCTCGGTGAACAGGCTCTCCATGGCGTCACTCCCGGCAACATATGACCGGGACCACCCCGCACACAGGGGCTCAACGCATCAGCCCCATAATTGTGCCACGGGCGGGTGCACACCGTGATCGTCGAAGACCAGCGGCGTCGCCCGATCCTCGGCCAGAAGCAGCGGGCCGTCGAGATCGGTGACCTTCGCGCCTTGCGCGACCAGGACCGCGGGCGCCATGGCAAGCGAAGAGCCGACCATGCAGCCGACCATCACCTCGAACCCCGCCGCACGGGCGGCGTCGCGCAGCGCCAGCGCCTCGGTCAGACCACCGGTCTTGTCGAGCTTGATGTTCACGACGTCATACTTGCCCCTGAGCGCTTCGAGCGACCCGCGGTCACGGCAGCTCTCGTCGGCGCAGAGCGGCACCGGCCGGTCGATGCCCAGAAGCGCGTCATCCTCGCCCGCCGGGAGCGGCTGCTCGACAAGCGCGACGCCCAGCCGCTGCAGATGCGGAGCCAGGTCGCGATAGATCTCTGCCGACCAGCCCTCGTTGGCATCGACGATGATGCGCGCCTCGGGGGCGCCCGCCCGCACCGCCTCGAGCCGGGGCATGTCGTCGGGCGTTCCGAGCTTGATCTTCAGAAGCGGTCGCGCGGCGTGTTTCCGGGCCGCCTCGCGCATCGCGTCGGGCGCCTGGAGCGACAGCGTGAAGGCGGTGATCTCCGGCCCGGGCTCGGGCAACGAGGCCAGTTCCCACGCGCGCCGCCCGGCCCGCTTGGCCTCGAGATCCCACAGCGCGCAATCCACCGCGTTCCGCGCCGCGCCCGCTGGCAGAAGCGCCTGCAATTCCTCGCGGTCGAACCTCTCCGGCAGCCCGCGGATCTCCGCTTCGACGCTCTCGAGCGTCTCGTCATAGCGCGCATAAGGCACGCATTCGCCGCGCCCCTCATGGCCGCCGTCGCGAACCGTCACGGTCAGAACCTGCGCCTCGGTGCGCGATCCGCGCGAGATGGTGAAGGCTTCGGCCAGACGGAAGACATCCCGCGTCACGTCGATCTGCATGCGCTGCCCCTTGCTGCTTCTTCTTTTTCACAAATACGCACCACCCGGCCAGCCGCCGGGCGGGCGGCCCGGGTCAGAGCGCCCGGAGCGCCTCGACCAGTTTCGCCGCCCCGTCGCGATAGGGATCGCAGGCGGGCAAGCCCATCTCCTTTTCCAGCTCGGCCAGGTAGGCCTCGGCCTCTTCCTCTCCGAGATGCTGGGTGTTCACGGAAATGCCGACCACCTGGCAGTCGGGATTGGCGATGCGCGCATGGGTCAGCGCCAGCTCCTGCAGCTCCGGAAGCGTCGGCAGGGCCCGACCCGGAAGACCGCGCATATGGGTGCGGGTCGGCTCGTGGCAGAGAATCAGCGCATCCGGCTGGCCGCCATGGATCAGCGCCAGCGTGACGCCGGAAAAGGAGATGTGGAAAAGACTGCCCTGCCCCTCGATGATGTCCCAGTGATCGGGATCGGCGTCGGGGGTCAGCCACTCGATCGACCCGGCCATGAAATCGGCGATCACCGCGTCGAGAGGTACACCCTCACCAGTGATCAGGATACCGGTCTGGCCGGTGGCCCGGAAGCTGCAGGACATCCCCGCCTCGCGCATGTCGCGGTCGAGCGCCAGCGCGGTATACATCTTGCCGACCGAGCAATCCGTGCCCACCGCCAGAACCCGCTTGCCGCGCCGCGGCTCGCCATTGGCGATCGGGTATTCCACGTTCGGGACGCGCACGTCGTGAAGGCTGCGGCCGGTGGCCGCCGCCCGCTCGACCAGCGCAGGATCGTCGCGCAGGAGATTGTGGAGGCCCGAGGCCAGGTCGAAGCCGGTCTCGAGCGCCTCGAGCAGCACGTCCTTCCACAGCGCGGAGATCTTGCCGCCGCGATTGGCGACACCGATCACCAGCGTCCGGGCCCCGGCCTCGTAGGCCTCCGCCAGCGTCATGTCCGGCAGGCCCATATCGGCCTTGCAGCCTTCGAGCCGGAACTGGCCGACGCAGTTCTCCGGTCGCCAGTCCTTGATCCCTTGCGCCACCTTGGCGGCCAGCGGATCGGGCGCGTCGCCCAGGAACAGAAGGTATGGCGTCTGGATCATGTCGAACTCCCTGTCGCGATCTCTTGGGGTGATAGCGCGCCGCGAGACGAATGATGTCTCGAATCCGCACCGTTTCCAGCGCGATGCGGGAGGTTTCCGACGAAAGCGCGGCCTCTGCGCAAGAAATGCCCGGAGCGGCGGCGATCCGGGCTGGTCTCTCACCAGATCGCGAAGGTCGTGACCCAGCCCTCTTCCTTCACCACCTCGAGAAGCTCCGCGATCGGAATGAAGGACAGAAACACCAGCGCGTCGAAGAGATTGCCGCGCAGGTGGCGCAGATCGACCTCGACCGTCGGCCCGGTGCGGAAGCCCGAGAGCTTCGGCAGGATGCGGGGCACCCGCGCCGCGTAGGCCGCGTAGTCGTCGCCGAGAGAGGCGCGGAGGAATGCCTCTTCCCGGCCTGCGGTGATCTGGAGGATCACCAGGACAAGCCCGCCGAACAACACCGTCAGCACGAGCGAGCCGAGCATCATGCCGAAGCCCAGGACGCCCAGGGTCGAGAAGAGGTAAAGCGGATGGCGGCAGATCGAATAGGGCCCCTCGTCCACCACCGTGCGGTTCTTGCGCCCGCCGATATAGAGGATGGCCCAGAACCGCCCCAGGACGCCCGCGATCACCAGGAAGATGCCGCTCACCTCGAAGAGATCGAAGAACCAGTGCATCTCCGACCAGGCCGAACGGGTGAAGAGCATGAGCGGCAAGAGCGCGACGAAGGCGATGCGCAGGACGCGGATGCGGCGCGACTGGTCGACCCGACGCGGCGCGGCGGCGGCCTCGGGCGGGATCTGTGCGGGGATATGCATGGCTGGAGCTCCTGTCGGACAGACGCCAGAGACGCCTCGGCGCGCGCAGCGTCAAGAGCGGCCCGCGGACCATGATGCCGCAGCGCAGAATTCGCTTGCGGCGCGGCTTGCCGTTTATTACCCCGCATACCGAGGTACACGAAACAATCTTAGCCCGAGGAGCGCCCATGTCCTTTCGCATCCAGCCCGCCCCCGTCGCCCGCCTGAACCGCTGCCAACTCTTCGGCCCCGGCTCCCGTCCCGCGATCTTCGAGAAGATGGCCGGATCTGCGGCGGATGTGATCAACCTCGATCTCGAGGATTCGGTCGCCCCCGACGACAAGCCCGAGGCGCGCAAGAACATCATCCAGGCCATCGGCGATATCGACTGGGGCGACAAGACGCTGTCGGTGCGGATCAACGGGCTCGACACGCCCTACTGGTATCGCGATGTCGTGGACCTGATGGAGCAGGCCTCGGAGCGGATCGACCTGATCATGATCCCCAAGGTCGGCAACGCGGGCGATCTCTACGCGGTGGACGCGCTGGTGACGGCGGTGGAGCGCGCGATGGGGCGGACGAAGCCTCTGGGCTTCGAGGTCATCATCGAGAGCGCGGCCGGCATCTCCCATGTCGAGGAGATCGCCGCGGCGACCCCGAGGCTTCAGGCGATGTCGCTCGGGGCCGCGGATTTCGCGGCGTCCATGGGCATGGCCACGACCGGGATCGGTGGCACCCAGGAGAACTACTACATGCACCGCGAGGGCGCGAAATACTGGTCGGACCCCTGGCACTGGGCGCAGGCCGCGATCGTCGCCGCCTGCCGCACCCATGGCGTGCTGCCGGTCGACGGACCCTTCGGCGATTTCTCCGACGACGAAGGCTTCCGCGCCCAGGCGCTACGCTCGGCGACCCTCGGCATGGTCGGCAAATGGGCGATCCACCCCAAGCAGGTGGCGCTCGCCAACGAGGTCTTCACCCCCACCGAGGCCGCGGTGACCGAAGCGCGCGAGATCCTCGCGGCGATGGAAGAGGCGCAGAAGACCGGCGCGGGCGCCACGGTCTACAAGGGGCGGCTGGTCGATATCGCCTCGATCAAGCAAGCGGAAGTGATCGTGCGCCAGGCGGAGATGATCGGCCTCTGAGGGATTGCGCCCGCTTGCGCGGTCGCCGGGGGGCGGGCTGTCGCCCGCCTCAAGAAGAGGTTTCGGTCGCTGTCGCGACCGACCGGCGCGGGGGCTCCGCCCCCGCGTTTTCGCGTCTCCGCCGGGACGAAACCGGGAACCGGGAACCGGGAACCGGGAACCGGGAACCGGGAACCGGGAACCGGGAACCGGGAACCGGGAACCGGGAACCGGGA
>NZ_JBHTMU010000027.1:0-23874 GCF_042679605.1 Litorisediminicola beolgyonensis | reverse complement strand
GAAGACTGTTCGATGCTGACCTGAGATCAAGCCGAAATCTGCGCACATGCGCACCGCCTGCCCGACCGCCGCTAGCCATTCCGCTCGCGCCGGAGCCGCGCGAAATACTCCACCCGCTTCTTCAGATCCCGCTCGAACCCGCGCTCCACCGGCGCATAATACTCGGTCCGGCCCATGGTCTCGGGAAAGTAATCCTGGCCCGAGAACGCATCCTCCTGGTCGTGGTCATAGGCGTAGCCCGCGCCGAAGCCCTGCTCCTTCATCATCGCGGTCGGCGCGTTCAGGATATGCTTGGGCGGCGGCTCCGATCCGGTGGCCTTGGCAGATCGCCGCGCCGCCTTGTAAGCCGCGTAGCCGGCGTTCGACTTCGGCGCGAGCGCGAGATAGATCACCGACTGCGCCAGTGCCAGCTCCCCCTCGGGCGACCCCAGCCGCTCGTAGGTCTGCCAGCTCTCCAGGCACACCGATTGCGCCTGCGGATCGGCCAGGCCGATATCCTCGACCGCCATGCGCGTCAGCCGCCGCGCGAGAAAGCGCGGATCCTCGCCGCCCTCCAGCATCCGGCAGAACCAATAGAGCGCCGCATCCGGATCCGAGCCGCGCACCGATTTATGCAGCGCCGAGATCAGGTTGTAATGCCCGTCCCCGGACTTGTCGTACTGCGCCGCGCGCCGCATCAGCCGCTGGGTCAGCGCCTCGGTCGAGAGCGGCCCCTCGAGCCGCCACGCCATGACCTGCTCGACGAGGTTCAAGAGCGCCCGCCCGTCCCCATCCGCCATCTCCAGAAGCGCGCCCCGCGCCCGGGCGTCGAGCGGCAACTCGCGTCCAAGCTCCGCCTCGGCCCGGCGCGCCAGGTGCTCAAGCTCCTCGACGCTCAGCCGCTCCAGCACCAGAACCTGCGCCCGGCTGAGAACGGCGCGGTTCAGCTCGAAGCTCGGGTTCTCGGTGGTGGCGCCCACGAGGAGGATCGTGCCGTCCTCCATATGCGGCAGGAAACTGTCCTGCTGCGCCTTGTTGAACCGGTGGATCTCGTCGACGAACAGCAGCGTGCCCTGCCCCGCGCGGCGGCGCTGCTTGGCCGCCTCGAACACCTTCTTGAGATCGGCGACGCCCGAGAAGATCGCGCTGATCTGGTGGAAATGCAGGTCGGTCTCCTTGGCCAGAAGCCGCGCGATCGTGGTCTTTCCGACCCCGGGCGGCCCCCAGAAGATCACCGATCCCAGGGCACCCGCCTCCAGCATCACGGTCAGCGCGCCCTCGGGACCGAGCACCTGCTCCTGGCCGATCACATCGGCCAGCCTCTCCGGCCTCAGCCTGTCGGCAAGCGGGCGCGGCGCGCTCTCGGGCGTCCCTTCCTGATCGAAGAGATCGGCCATCAGGCGCGGAACCTCAGCCGAATGAGGCGTCCCTGGCGCACCACGTCGAGCGCGACGCCCGGCGCCGCCTCGCGCAACGCGGGCGCGACCTCGCGCGGCGCGCCGATCTCGCGGCCATCGACGGCGCGGATCACGTCGCCGCGCCTCAGCCCGATGCGCGCGCCCCAGGGACCGGGCTCGGTCACCACGACGCCTTCAAGCGTGTCGGGCAGTCCAAGCTCGGTCGTCACCGCGGGATTGGCGCGGGCCAGCGCAAGGCCCGGCAGAACCTCGCGCTCGCCCAGGGACACCGCCGCCCGCGGAGGACTCTCGGGCGGGCCGGAGAGCCGCACCACGAGATCCAGCCTCTCGCCCTCGCGCGCCACGCCGAGCTGCGCCTCCGCATCGATGCCGCGCACGGTCAGCCGGTAGAGCATCTCCGCGGGCGTGTTCACCGGCTGTCCGTCGACCTCGAGCACCACGTCCCCCACCTCGAGCCCGGCCTCCGCGAAGCCGCTGGCGGGGTGGACGCGCGAGATCAGCACCCCGCCCGGCACGCGCTGGCCGAGGCTTTCCGAGAGCGACGCGTCGATCGGCTGCCCGGTCAGCCCGGCCCAGGGCCGCTCGAACCGGGTCTTGCCCGCCTCGGCCTGGGTCACGAACTGCGCCACGAGCGAGGCCGGAATGGCGAAGCCGATCCCGTTCGAGCCGCCCGAGCGCGACAGGATCGAGGTGTTCACCCCGATCAGCTGCCCCGCGAGATCGATGAGCGCGCCGCCGGAATTGCCCGGGTTGATCGGCGCATCGGTCTGGATGAAATAGCCTCGTGCATTCCCGGTGGCGGTGCCCGAGCGCGCCAGCCCCGAGACGATCCCCGAAGACACGGTCTGCCCCACGCCGAACGGGTTGCCGATCGCCAGCACCAGCTCGCCCACCTCGACCGCATCGCTGTCGCGCAACGCCAGATGCGGCATGTCCGAAGCACCCTCGAGCTTCAGGATCGCAAGATCGGATTCCTCGTCTCCCAGAAGGACCTCGGCCGCGAATTCGCGCCGGTCGTTCAGCACGACGCGGATCTCGCTCGCCTCGCCCACCACGTGGTAATTCGACACCACGATCCCGTCCTCGGTGAGGATGACGCCGGAGCCGAGAGAGTTCTGAACACGCGGACGCGGATCGGCGAACTCGCGGAAGAGCGGCCCGAAGAACGGATCGCCCGAGAAGGGCGAGCGGCGCTCGACGACGCGGCTTGCGTAGATATTGACGACGGCGGGCGCGGCCTCGCGCACCAGGGGCGCGAAGGAAAGCGCGATCTCGGCGCGGCTTTCGGGCACGCGCGGGCTCTCCTCGGCTTGGCTGGCCAAAGGCAGGAGAAGACAGCTGAGGATCACGAACAGGCGGCGCATGAGAACTCTCCGTCGCCCCGATATGTCGCCGACACCTGGTGAATGCAAGACAGCGACCGGTCGGCATCGGCCAGACAGTAGATGTCGCAAACCCTCACAAACCCACGCCACTGCGATTGAGAGGCAGCACCGGAGTTCTGCGACGACAGCCGACCCCGGCAGCGCCTCATCCAACCGTCCGCGCGTCACCGCGCCCTCCCGACAGGCCACCGGACGTCGGACTTAAGACAGCTCCGCCCCCGACGCCACGCAGCGCCCGGGCCATCGCCCCCCGCCCTCTGCGCTTCTTCTTTTTCCAAATACGCAATCCGCACTCTCCGCCGCAGCTCCGGCCCGACAGGCGCGCAACGAAAAGGGGCGCCGCCGATGACCGGCAGCGCCCCCTGATCTCGGAGCCCGAGACCTGCGGGATCATTCCGCGTCGGCGGCAGCCTCTTCGGCGGCAACGCGGGCCTTGTCGGCCGCGCCCTTCGCGTCGGTGTCGCGGTCGACGAACTCGATGATCGCCATGGGCGCCATGTCACCATAGCGGAAGCCGGCCTTCAGGACGCGGACATAGCCGCCCTGGCGCTCGGCGTAGCGGGGGCCGAGCACCTCGAAGAGCTTGGCCACGTGCATGTCCTGCTTGAGCTGCGCGCGGGCCTGGCGGCGGGCGTGCAGGTCGCCGCGCTTGCCGAGGGTCACGAGCTTCTCGATGACGCGCTTGAGTTCCTTGGCCTTGGGCAGGGTGGTCTTGATCTGCTCATGCTCGATGAGCGAGCCGGCCATGTTGGCCCAGAGCGCCTTGCGGTGCTCATGGGTGCGGTTGAGGCGGCGATAGCCTTTTGCGTGACGCATGGGTGTCTTCCTTCGTGTTTTGCTTTGTCAGGGGCGAGATGCGTGTCTCAACCCTCTCCTTGGGGCAGGATGCCCGGGTGGTGAGGGGTCCCGCCGCGGTCCTGCGGCGAAACCCGGGCGGAAGATCAGAACGTGTCTTCCATTTTCTTCGAGAGATCCTCGATGTTGTCCGGCGGCCAATCCTCGACATCCATGCCGAGGTGAAGGCCCATGCCCGACAGCACTTCCTTGATCTCGTTCAGCGACTTGCGGCCGAAGTTCGGGGTGCGGAGCATCTCGGCTTCGGTCTTCTGGATCAGGTCGCCGATATAGACGATGTTGTCGTTCTTCAGGCAGTTCGCCGAACGCACCGACAGTTCGAGCTCGTCGACCTTCTTGAGAAGGAGCGGGTTGAACTCGAGCCCATCGTCCTCGGACTCGCTGCGCGCCGATTCCGGCTCGTCGAAGTTGACGAAGATCGACAGCTGGTCCTGCAGGATGCGGGCCGCGTAGGCGATCGCGTCCTCGGGCGTGACCGAGCCGTCGGTCTCGATCTTCACGGTCAGCTTGTCGTAGTCGAGAACCTGGCCCTCGCGGGTCGGCTGCACGTCATAGGCGACCTTCTTGACCGGCGAGTAGATCGCGTCGATCGGGATCATGCCGATGGGCGCGTCCTCGGGCTTGTTCTTGTCCGCGGAGACATAGCCCTTGCCGGTGTTGACGGTCAGTTCCATGAACAGGTCGGCGCCGTCGTCGAGGTGACAGATGACGTGATCGCGGTTCAGGACTTCGATGCCGTTGGTCTCGGAGATGTCGCCGGCGGTGACGACGCCCGGGCCCTTGGCCGAGATCGACAGGCGCTTGGGTCCCTCGACCTCCATGCGGAGCGAGACGCCCTTGAGGTTCAGCACGATGTCGGTGACGTCTTCACGCACACCGGCGACCGAGGAGAACTCGTGCAGGACGTTGTCGATCTGCACCGAGGTGATGGCCGCGCCCTGGAGCGACGACAGAAGCACGCGCCGCAGCGCGTTGCCGAGGGTGAGGCCGAAGCCCCGCTCGAGCGGTTCGGCGACCAGCGTCGCGACCCGCGCGGGATCGTTGCCCGGACGCACGTCGAGCTGCGTCGGCTTGATCAGTTCTGCCCAGTTCTTATGGATCATGTGGACCTCCATTCCTGTCCCCTGCCCCATGTCCTAATGACGGGGGACGCCCGAGGTAGATAAAGACGGCGCGTCGGGGCCGCGCGAAATGCGCGACCCCGACGTGTAATTCCAGTGCCTCAGACGCGGCGGCGCTTCGGCGGACGGCAGCCGTTGTGAGCGATCGGCGTCACGTCGCGGATGGACGTGATGTTGAAGCCGACGGCGGCGAGGGCACGCAGCGCGCTCTCGCGGCCCGAACCGGGGCCCTGCACCTCGACCTCGAGGGTCTTGACGCCGTGCTCCTGGGCCTTGCGGCCCGCATCCTCGGCGGCGAGCTGGGCGGCGTAGGGGGTCGACTTGCGCGAGCCCTTGAAGCCCATCGTGCCGGCCGACGACCAGGAGATCGCGTTGCCCTGCACGTCCGAGATCAGGATCTTGGTGTTGTTGAAGCTGGAGTTCACATGAGCGACGCCAGCAGCGATGTTCTTGGAGACCTTCTTCTTGCCTCCGCGACGGGTATCACGTGCCATTGGATCAGACCTCCCTTACTTCTTCTTGCCGGCGATCGGCTTCGCCGGGCCCTTGCGGGTGCGGGCGTTGGTGTGGGTGCGCTGACCGCGCACGGGGAGGTTGCGGCGGTGACGCAGGCCGCGGTAGCAGCCGAGATCCATCAGGCGCTTGATGTTCATCTGCACGTCGCGGCGCAGGTCGCCCTCGACGGTGTAGTTCGCATCGATGTGCTCGCGGATGGCCACGACATCGGCGTCGGACAGCTCATTCACGCGACGGGTCGTGTCGATGTTGACCGCTTCGCAGATGGCCTTGGCCGAGGAATGACCGATACCGGTGATGTAGGTGAGTGCGATCGGCACCCGCTTGTTGGTCGGGATGTTGACGCCGGCAATACGTGCCACGTTCTATGTCCTTTCGTTGCGGGTCCGTAGCTCCAGACCCTTTTTTCACAACATAAGGCCCGGGACGCGATGCCCGCGGGCCGAAGGTCGATCAGGTGATCTTGGCGATGGGTCCCTGCCCCTCGTCAAAAGCGATTCTCCGGTGGAGATGGCGGTGGGTAAGGGCATTTGGGGACAGGGTCAAGGGGTCCGCGGGCAGAGATCGACCTGCCCCCTGTCCGGAGCGCGCGCGAGGCCCTCGGACCCCTCTTTTTCACGCCCGTGCCCGAGCTTCAAGCGGCGACAGCGTGCTTTGATCCGGGCCTTTCAGACCACCGCGCTCCCGGCGTCTCCAGGCGCCAGCGCCCGCGACAATCAGCCGATCAGGCAGTCCGGTCGCCCTTGAGCGAGCTCAGGTGCAGGTGGCCCGCCCGTTCTCGACCAGCTCGCGCCAGTCCGCGCCGAGCATGGCGCGCGCATCAACGGCGCCCGCGAATCCCGCATCGCCCCGGCGGAACATCCGCACGAAGAGGCTCTGGTCGTGAGAGCCGGAGATCACCGGGCCGCCGCCGCCATAGGTCGTACGGGACTCGCCGTAGACCGAGGAGCCATAGACATTGTAGGTCGATGTCGTTGTCGCGTAGGTCGGCGCCCTCTGGATCACGCGCACGTTGTTCTGCGCCTCCCCGCCCAGGATGACGAACCCGTCATAGCCCGACCGCAACGTTTCGATCGCCGCCATGCTGGCCGCGAACTCGGCGGTCTTGCTCGCGCCGCAAGCCGGAGCCGCGCTGGCCTGCAGCATGAACTCGGTCTTCGATACTGGCACGACCGAACTGCTGGCACAGGCTCCGAGGATCAGCGCGCATCCGAGGGCAAAGAGACGTCCGACCATGAAAAACCTCCTCCGACACAGGCAGGAGGAGGTTAGACCCGAAGGTGTTGAGACGCGGTTACCGTCTCGAATTGTCGGAGATCTCCGCGATCAGGCGTCGAGGACCGATGCGATCTCGGCGCGGACCTCGGCGATCTCGCCCAAACCGTCGACCGGCGCCAGCTGACCCTTGGCATAGTAGTAGCCGATCAGCGGAGAGGTCTTCTTGTAATACTCCATCAGCCGCTGCTTCAGGCTGTCGGCATTGTCGTCCGCCCGGCGCTTGAACTCGGCCTTCTCGCCGCAGGAGGTGCAGACACCGTCCTCGGGGATCGGCTTGGTGATGTCGTTATAGACCTCGCCGCAATTCGCGCAGGTGGAGCGCGCGGTGATGCGCTCGACCAGGGCGGCGTCGTCGACACGCATCTCGATCACGGCATCGAGCGTCTCGTTCTGCTCGGAGAGCAGATCCGCCAGCGCGTCGGCCTGCGCCAGCGTGCGGGGGAAGCCGTCGAAGATGAAGCCCGCGGTCTTCTCGCCCTCGAGCTTCTCGCGAATGAGGCCGATCACGATCTCGTCGGTGACGAGCTCGCCCTTGGCCATGATCGCGGCGACCTTCTGGCCCATCTCGGTGCCCGAGCTCTGCGCCTCGCGCAGCATGTCCCCGGTCGACAGCTGGGTCATGCCCCGGGTCTCGACGAGATGGCGGGCCTGAGTGCCTTTGCCGGCGCCCGGCGGTCCAAGGAGAATGATGTTCATCGACGCGCGGGCCCCCGGTTCTTGCGGGCCTTACCCTTACCGCGCAGCTGCGATTTCTGAATAAGACCTTCGTATTGATGTGCGAGCAGGTGGCTCTGGACCTGCTGGACGAAGTCCATCCCGACGCTCACGACGATCAGCACCGAGGTGCCGCCGAAATAGAACGGGATGGCGAACTGGTTGCGCAGCACCTCGGGCAGCAGACAGACCAGCGCGAGGTAGCCCGAGCCCAGAACCAGGATGCGGTTCACGACGTATTCGAGATACTCGGCCGTCTTCTTGCCGGGCCGGATGCCGGGCACGAAGCCGTTCTGGTTCTTCAGGTTGTCGGCCACGTCATCGGGTTTGAACGCCACGTTGAACGTGTAGAAATAGGCGAAGAACACGATCATCGCGGCGAAGAACAGCAGGTAGAGCGGCTGTCCGGGGCCGAAATAGGCGAGGATCGTCGACATGATCGGCCCGGTATCGTTGCCGGAGAAGGTCGAGATCGTGACCGGCAGCAGCAGAAGCGACGAGGCGAAGATCGCCGGGATGACGCCCGCTGGGTTCACCTTGACCGGCAGGTGGCTGTTCTGCGCATCGGCCATCTTCATGCCCATCTGGCGACGCGGATACTGGATGGTGATCTTTCGGAGCGCCCGCTCCATGAACACCACGAAGGTGATCACCGCGATGACCATGAGGATCACGCCGATGATGACCGCCGGAGAGATCGCGCCGGAGCGGCCGGAGGCCAGGAACTGCGCGAGTGCTGCCGGGATCTCGGCGATGATGCCGACATAGATGATGAGCGAGATGCCGTTGCCGACGCCGCGGGCGGTGATCTGCTCGCCCAGCCACATCAGGAACATGGTGCCGCCGACCAGCGTGATGACCACGGAGGCGCGGAAGAAAAGGCCCGGATCATGGGCGAGGTTCCCCGCCTCCAGGCTGACCGCAAGGCCATAGGCCTGGAAGGTCGCGAGGATCACCGTGCCGTAGCGGGTGTACTGGTTGATCTTCTTGCGGCCCTGCTCGCCCTCTTTCTTGAGCTGTTCGAGCGCCGGAACCATCGAGGCCAGAAGCTGGACGATGATCGAGGCCGAGATATAGGGCATGATGCCCAGGGCAAAGATGCCCATCCGTCCCAGCGCGCCGCCGGTGAACATCGACAGGATGCCCCCGAGGCCCGCTGCCGCGCCTTCCATGAAGTCGCGCAGCGCCTGACCGTCGATTCCCGGCACCGGAATGAAGGTGCCGAGCCGGAAGATGCAGAGGAGCGCGAGGGTGTAGAGGAGGCGGTTTCTCAGATCGGTGGCCTTGCCAAGCGCCCCCCAGGAGGTGTTGGCGGCCATTTGTTCTGCAGCGGATGCCATGCTCAGGGCCTCTTTAATTGGTGAAACGCCGCCCGGAGCGTCTTCCAGCTCGGGCGGCGTTCGGAAAACCTACGGTGATGTAAGCGGCAGACGCGCCGCTCGCAACCGCTTACTCGGTGGCCGCCGCGCCGGTGACGGTGAGCGTGCCGCCCGCCTTCTCGACCGCGTCACGGGCGGCCTGGCTGGCGCCGGTCACCTCGAGCGTCACCTTCTTGGTGATGTCGCCCTTGGCGAGAACGCGGATGCCGTCGAGCTTGCGGCGCACCAGGCCGGAGGCCACGAGCGTGTCCTCGGTGATGGTCGCGCCCGCGTCGAGCTTGCCGGCTTCGACGAATTTCTCGATCAGGCCGAGATTGACGACGGCGAAGGATTTGCGGTTCGGCTTGTTGAAGCCGCGCTTGGGAAGGCGCTGGTAGAGCGGCATCTGGCCGCCTTCGTAGCCGTTGATGGCCACGCCCGAGCGGCTCTTCTGACCCTTGATACCACGGCCACCCGTCTTGCCCTTGCCCGAGCCCGGGCCACGGCCGATCCGCTTTTTCTTGCGGTTGGCGCCGTCGTTGTCACGCAGTTCGTTGAGTTTCATGTCGCTTCTCCTTGCCGGATGTGCCCCCCAGCGACGGTTGGGACAACCACGGCGTTTCGTGATGATGTGGATCGGATCCCTCGGGATCACCGGGCGCGTATAGACCCGGATGCGCGGCAGTTCAAGCGACCGTGGAGGATGCGAGAAGATTGCACGCCATGCGGCTGTTTTCTGGGGGTTTTCTCTGCCGCCCGACCGGCCGGCGAGGGTCGTGATCCGGCCCGCCATGCGGCGGACCGGAGAAATGCCTGTGGATCAGGCCGGGTTCGGCCAGCTGAACTCCGGACGCAGGCCCTCGTAGACGGGACGGCCGTCATCGGGTTTGTCGTAGCCCTTCGAGTCGTCGTAGAAGGCGTGGTAATCGGCCTTCGGGAAGGCGGAATCGTCGTAGCCCATGACGTTCGGCACGGCGACGCGGATGCGCTTGACCTTGTCGTCGAGCATGAGCGCGGCGCCGCAATCGAGGCAGGTGCAGAGCTCGAGCGGCCCGTCGGGATTGTCGGCGTTGAACGGCTGGCGCTTCATCTTTTCGGGATGATCGACGCTCAGGTCCTTGTAATTGAAGAAGGCGACGTGGGTGGTGTGCTGTCCGGTGACGGATTTGCACACGTTGCAATGACATTCGTGATTATCGATGGGCTCGGCATGGGCCTGCACATGCACATGGTCGCAGCCGCCCTGGTAATGAACGGACATATCTATCTCCTCCGCTGTGTCGCGCGCCTCTTCGGCGGGCGCGCATGGGCGCAATGGGACGCCAAGCGCGTCGAAAAAGCGAGACCTACCTTCGGATCCCCGTCCCCCACCCGGCCGACACGGACCGGGCGGGTTGGATCAGACCGGCGCGTCGCCCGGCCGGGCCCGCGCGAGCTTTTCGACAAGATCGAGATTGAACTGCGCTCCGAGCGCCACGCGGAGCGCGGGCTTGCGCTCGAGCAGCCGCGCGAGCAGCGCGACGTCCCAGGCGAGCGCCCGGGCCCCGAGCGACAGGGTGACCGTCGCCGAGGCCGGGCGCTGGCTCAGAAACCCCATCTCGCCGATGAAATGTCCCGGATCGAGACGGGCGCGGTGGCCGTCCTTCTCGATCTCGGCGCTGCCTGCGAGGAGGAACCAGACCCGCTCGACCGGCGCGCCCTGGCGCGTCACCTCGCGCGGGGCGCGCATGCGGACATCCTCGGCGGCCTTCAGAAGGCGCCGGAACTGGCCGGGGGTGAAGAGCGGGAAATGCGCGTAGATGTCGCGCGTCTCGCGCGACATGGTGAAGGTGGTGCGCTCGGCGATCACCACGAAGATCATGGCGAGGTTGACCCCCGCGAGCGCGCCGTTGGTCGCCAAGGCATCCCAGAGCGGGGATCCGGCGACGAAGAAGTAGTAGACGAGGTAGAAGCCGCTCGCGACCAGCATCAGGCCGCGCAGGAGAAGCTCGTCCCGGGCCACGAAGCCGAACAGGTCGAACACGAAGGCGATCCAGACCAGAAGGCCGATCCCCAAGCCGAAGGTCCAATCCATCCCAGCGCCCTCCCCTTGCGCCCAAGATCGTAAAAACGCCCCCCGGACGGTTCCGGAGGGCGTGGCATGTATCAGGGCGCTGCCGAATTCCGAACCGGAATTCGCGCGATTTCCGGATCGGAAATCGCCTCAGCCGCGCTCTTCGACGATCTCGACGAGATGCGGGATCTTGCGGATCATGCCGCGCACCGAGGGCGTATCCTCGAGCTCGCGGGTCTTGTGCATCTTGTTCAGCCCCAGGCCGATCAGCGTCTGGCGCTGGATGGCGGGACGGCGGATCGGCGAGCCGATCTGCTTGACGACGATGGTCTTGGCCATGAGTTACGCCTCCTCGGCAACCTGGCTGGACTCCGCCGGAGCGTCGTCCCGCTTGGGAAGAATGTCGGCGACCTTCTTGCCGCGGCGCTGCGCGACATTGCGCGGCGACTGCTGCTTGGTCAGGCCGTTCAGGGTGGCACGGATCATGTTGTAGGGGTTCTGCGACCCGATCGACTTGGCGACCACGTCCTGCACGCCCAGCATCTCGAACACCGCACGCATCGGACCACCGGCGATGATCCCGGTACCCTGCGGAGCGGTGCGCATCACCACCCGGCCAGCGCCGTGACGACCGTCGATGTCGTGGTGCAGCGTGCGGCCTTCGCGCAGCGGCACGCGCATCATCTGGCGCTTTGCCTGCTCGGTGGCCTTGCGGATGGCCTCTGGGACCTCCTTGGCTTTGCCCTTGCCGAAGCCGACACGGCCCTTCTGGTCACCGACGACCACGAGCGCCGCGAAGCCGAAGCGCTTGCCGCCCTTCACCGTCTTCGACACCCGGTTGATCGCGACGAGGCGATCTGCGAATTCCGGCGTCTCGTCGCGGTCGCGACGGCCCCGGCCTCTGTTCTCACGTTCTGCCATTTGGCATTTTCCCAATCATATCGCGCGGATGTCGCGCGGAGTTGATCCAATCGAAGTGGGCCTGCACGCAGGCAGCGCCCCCCGATCATCGAGACGGAACCTCTTGCTCCGTCTGCAGAGACGGGGCGCACGAGGCGCCCCGCCAATCTCTTGTCCGGTCGCGGCGCCCGGTCGGGTGCCGCAGGAGCCGGATCAGATCTTCAGACCCGCCTCGCGGGCCGCATCGGCGAGCGCCTTGACGCGACCGTGGTAGAGGAACCCACCGCGGTCGAAATAGGCCTCTTCGACGCCTGCCTTCTTGGCACGCTCGGCAATCGCGGCGCCGATCTTCTGAGCGGCCTCCACGTTGTTCTTGCCGACCACGCCCAGGTCCTTCTCCATGGTGGAGGCGGAGGCGAGGGTGACGCCGTTGACGTCGTCGATCAGCTGGACGCTGATGTTCTTGTTCGAGCGGTGAACCGACAGGCGCGCACGCCCGACATTGACCGACCGAAGCTTGTTCCGCACGCGCAGACGGCGCTTCTGGAACAGGGCTCTTTTGCTGGTTGCCATGATCTGCCGTCCTTACTTCTTCTTGCCTTCCTTGGCGAAAATGTATTCGCCCTTATAGCGAATACCCTTCCCCTTGTAGGGCTCGGGCCGCCGCCAGTCGCGGATGTTCGCAGCCACCTGGCCGACCTGCTGGAGGTCGTGGCCTTCGACGGTGAGTTCCGTGGGCTTGGCCGCGGTGATGGTGATCCCCTGCGGGATCGGGAAGTCGACATCGTGCGAATAGCCGAGGTTCAGCTTCAGGACGTTGCCCTGAACCTGGGCGCGGTAACCCACACCCTGGATCTGGAGCTCTTTCTTGAAGGTGTTCTGAACGCCGTGGACCAGGTTCGAAATCACGGTGCGGGACATCCCCCACTGCTGGCGCGCGCGCTTGGAATTGCCGCGCGGCGCCACGCTGATGGCGTTGTCTTCGACCGTGATGGTCACGTCGTCGGTCGCGGTGAAGCTCTGGGTGCCTTTCGGCCCTTTCACTTCAACGGTCTGGCCGGACACGGAGGCGGTGACCCCCGAGGGCAGCTCGACCGGTTGTTTGCCAATACGAGACATCTCTCAGGACCTCCTTAGAAGACGGTGCAAAGCACTTCGCCGCCAACGTTCTGGCTGCGGGCGTTTGCGTCCGACATCACGCCCTTGGGCGTGGAGACGATCGACACGCCCAGGCCCTGACGGACCTGCGGGATGTCGCTGACGGCCATGTAGACGCGGCGGCCGGGCTTGGAGACGCGCTTGAGCTCGCGGATCACCGGAGTGCCCTCGTAATACTTCAGCGCGATCTCGAGCGTCGGATGGCCGCTCTTGTCGGTGCCGGACTCGTAGCCGCGGATATAGCCTTCATCCGCGAGCACATCGAGCACCCAGCCCCGGAGCTTGGACGCCGGAGTGGACACGGTGGACTTGCCACGCATCTGCGCGTTGCGGATGCGGGTGAGCATATCGCCGATAGGATCGTTCATCTCGCTCCCTCCTTACCAGCTGGACTTGACCATGCCCGGAAGCAGGCCCTGCGAGCCGAGCTCGCGCAGCATGATCCGGCTGATCTTCAGCTTGCGGTAGTAGGCGTGCGGCCGGCCGGTGAGCTGGCAGCGGTTGTGAAGACGGGTGGGCGAGCTGTTGCGCGGCAGTTGCGCCAGCTTCAGGCGCGCCTTGAAGCGCTCCTCCATCGGCTTCGATTCATCGGTCGCGATCTCTTTCAGAGCGGCGCGCTTCTCGGCGTATTGAGCCACGAGGCGCTGACGCTTCTTCTCGCGTTCGATCATGGATTTCTTTGCCATGGTCAGGGTCCCCTTACGCGCTGAACGGCATGTTGAAATGCTTCAACAGCGCCTTGGCTTCCGCGTCGGTCTGCGCGGTCGTCGTGATGATGATGTCCATGCCCCAGACCTCGTCGACCTTGTCGAACTCGATCTCCGGGAAAACGATGTGCTCCTTGAGGCCCATCGCGAAGTTGCCACGGCCGTCGAAGCTGGGCTTCACGCCGCGGAAGTCGCGGATCCGCGGCATCGCCACGGTGATCAGGCGGTCAAGAAACTCGTACATGCGGTCGCCGCGGAGGGTGACCTTGGCGCCGAGCGGCATCTCTTCCCGGACGCGGAAGCCGGCGATCGACTTCTTCGCCTTGGTGACGACGGCGTGCTGACCTGCGATGCGGGAGAGATCCTCCTGCGCCGATTTGGCCTTCTTGCTGTCGCGAACGGCCTCGGCCCCGCAGCCGATGTTCAGGACGACCTTGTCCAGGCGCGGGATCTGCATGTCGTTCTTGTAGCCGAACTCTTCTTTCAGAGCGGGCTTGATCGTCTCGCGGAACTGGGCCTTGAGACGCGGGGTGTAGGTTGCGGTATCAAGCATCGATCACGTCCCCCGTGGTCTTGGCGACGCGCACCTTCTTGTCGCCGTCAACCTTGAAGCCGACGCGGGTCGGCTTGCCATTGGCATCGACGATGGCGAGGTTCGAGAGGTCGATCGGCATCGCCTTCGGCTGACGGCCGCCCTGGTTGTTCTGCGTCTGGCGCTGGTGGCGGATCGCCATGTTCACGCCTTCGACGACGGCCTTGCCCGATTTGGGGTCGACCGACTGGATGGTGCCCTGCTTGCCCTTGTCCTTGCCGGCAAGCACGACGACCTTATCCCCTTTGCGGAGTTTCGCGGCCATTACAGCACCTCCGGAGCGAGCGAGATGATCTTCATGAAGTTCTTCGCCCGCAGCTCGCGCACGACCGGCCCGAAGATACGGGTGCCGACAGGCTCGCCCGCGTTGTTCAGGATGACGGCGGCGTTGCGGTCGAAGCGGATGGCGGTGCCGTCATCGCGACGGACTTCCTTGGCGGTGCGGACGACGACGGCCTTGCGGACGTCCCCCTTCTTCACGCGGCCACGCGGGATCGCTTCCTTGACGGAGACAACGATGATGTCGCCGACCGAAGCGTATTTCCGCTTGGACCCACCGAGGACCTTGATGCACTGCACCCGGCGTGCGCCGGAGTTGTCAGCGACATCCAGATTGGTCTGCATCTGGATCATGTGGTTTCTCCCGACCTTTGGGGGCTGTTCTGATTAGCTCCCCCAGGGTTTCGATCAAACCGGAACGTGAGCGCCTTACTCGGCGATCACCTCCCAGCGTTTGGTTTTCGACTTGGGCGCGCATTCGATGATGCGGACCGTGTCGCCGACAGCGAATTTTTCCGCCTCGTCGTGAGCGCGGTACTTCTTCGACTTCCGGATGGTCTTCTGCAGCACGGGGTGCTTGAAGCGGCGCTCGACCGAGACCGTCACGGTCTGGGCGTTGGCCGTCGAGGTGACGGTGCCAGTCAGGATACGCTTGGGCATGTGTCCGTCCCTCTTAGTCTGCGGAGGCCGCGGCGGCGGCCTTCTCGTTGAGCAGGGTTTTCACCCGTGCGACGTCGCGGCGCACGGTCTGCATGCGCGCGGTGTTCTCGAGTTGGCCGGTGGCCTGCTGGAAGCGCAGGTTGAAGGCCTCTTTCTTGAGCTGGACAAGCTGGTCCCGGAGTTCGTCCGGGGTCTTGTCACGGAGTTCGCTGGCGTTCATGTCGCCCCTTTCTACAACATCACCGGAGAGCCCCTGCCTGCAGAGCCGCAGGGTCACCCTGATTCCGGTGGAGTCCGTGGATGAGCGGGCCGTATAGGAGGGATCGGATGGGTTGGCAAGGGCCAGTTTTCCCGAAGGCCCAGGGCGCGGAAACCCGCGGATCCGGCGCTTGTCCCAGATCAATGTCGCGACGGGCCGCGCGGTGCAAGCTCTGGGGGATGTCCCGATCCCGAGGAGACGCCCCATGCCGCGCCCGATCCCTGCCCTCGCATGCGCCTTAGGCCTTGTGGCCCTATCCACCTGCGGTCCCACCGCGCCAACTGACGGAGAGACCGCGACCATAGACGCCGAACTCGCCGCGGCGCTGGCACTTCTCGACACGCCCGAGGCCCGCCGGAGCTGCAGCGCGGAGGAGCTCGAATACGAGGCGATCTCGCTCCGGGGCTTTGCCATGGGCATGACCATCGGCGATCCGCGCAAGATGACCCCATCCCAGCGCACCGAGTTCGACCGGCTCATGACCCGCTGGGAAGAGCTCGGCGGCGACACAAGGGTGATCTCGCCGCGGTGTCGGGAGTATATAGAGAGCTTGGTGTGAGGCGGACCGTTCCAGTCCGATCCTCAAACCAACGAACTGTTATGACTTATGACCTGCATGAAACATTTTCACTGGCTTTCGCGCACGCGCAGACGCCATACACGCGATGGCGCATTGCCTTTCGTCCGCAATGCTTCTCGCAAAGCAAGGTCTTTTTCTGAGAGCCGTTACGCGTCGTTTCGCCGAGCTTATGATTAATAGCTGTGCCACAGCTCTATGACTGTACTGGACGCAGGCATTCGATCTGACCATCGTTCGTACGAGACATCTCAAATCTGCCTCCGTCTAGAGCCCAGACTGCTGCTGTTTTGTCCAACTTAAATATTTCTGTCTGCCCACTCGAGGTATTCGCCCTGAAGACGTTCGGAACACATCGCTCAGGATGTTGAGAAGCAAGAATGCAAACGAGTGTCTCAAAAACCCACTGCCTTTCACTGTCCTGTTTCCCCCTAGGGTGCCCGGACGCAATGGTCGTGTCAGTAGCTTTACCAATTGAGATCGGAAAGCTTGCCTTTTTCGTTCCCGGTTTAGGGTGCAGCTCTAACACGACTTTCCCTCTCCCGATCTCAATTGTCGCAAATTGAGTGCCTTCAGGCTTATTGATCGTCAAATTCTCGAAGAAAAACATACTTGCCTCACACATCCAGCTCCTCCACGAACCGCGCGTTCTCCTGGATGTACTGGAAGCGCAGCTCCGGCTTCTTGCCCATCAGGCGTTCGACGAGGTCGCCGGTCTCGCCGGGTTCATCCTCGTCGATGGTCACGCGGATGAGCTTGCGGGTGGCCGGGTCCATCGTGGTTTCTTTCAGGTCCTTGGCGTCCATCTCGCCCAGGCCCTTGAAGCGCTGGACGTCGATCTTGCCCTTACCGCCGAGGCCCTTCTCCAGCCAATGCTCCTTTTCCGCGTCATCGGCGACGTAGAGCCGCTTCGGCCCCTGGGTCAGGCGGTAGAGCGGCGGGCAGGCCAGGTAGAGATGGCCGTACCGGATTACGTCCCGCATTTTCTCCCAAAAGAACGTCATAAGGAGCGACGCAATGTGTGCGCCATCCACGTCGGCGTCCGTCATGATGATAATTTTTTCGTACCGAAGGTCATCAAGCCGAAACTTGGAGTCCATACCGGTTCCTAAGGCCTCACAAAGGTCCTGAATTTCTGAGTTCGACCCTATCTTGCTGGAGGCCGCGCCGAGCACGTTCAGGATCTTGCCCTTGAGCGGCAAAAGCGCCTGCGTCTCGCGGAAGCGCGCGCCCTTGGCCGAGCCGCCGGCGCTGTCGCCCTCGACGATGAAGAGCTCGGTGCCCTCGCGGCTCTTGGCGGTGCAATCGGTGAGCTTGCCGGGAAGCCGCAGCTTCTTGGTGGCGGACTTGCGGGCGGTCTCTTTCTCCTGCCGACGGCGGAGACGTTCCTCGGCGCGCAGCACGAGGAAATCGAGGATCGCGCCCGCGGACTTGGTGTCGGAGGCCAGCCAGTTGTCGAAATGATCGCGCACCGCGCCTTCGACGAGTTTCTGGGCCTCGACCGTGGCGAGGCGGTCCTTGGTCTGACCGACGAATTCCGGCTCGCGGATGAAGCAGGAAACCAGCGCGCAGCCGCCGGTCACAAGATCGTCGCGGGTGATCTGTTGCGACTTCTTGTTGTTGACGAGATCGCCATAGGCCCGGACGCCCTTGAGGATCGCGGACCAGAACCCGGCCTCGTGGGTGCCGCCCTCGGGCGTGGGCACGGTGTTACAGTAGGACTGGATGAAGCCGTCGCGCGACGGGGTCCAGTTGATCGCCCATTCGACCTTGCCCGGCGTCCCGAAGCGGGCCTTGAAATCGACCGTGCCCGCGAAGGGACGGTCGGCATAGGTGGTGGCGGTGCCCAGCGTCTCGGTCAGGTAGTCCGAGAGGCCGCCGGGGAAGTGGAAGCTCGCCTCGGTCGGGGTCTCGCCGTCGTCGATCGCGGTCTTCCAGCGGATCTCAACGCCGGAGAAGAGATAGGCCTTGGAGCGGACCATCTTGAAGAGCCGCGCGGGCTTGAAGCGGTGATGGCCGAAGATCTGCTCGTCGGCATGGAAGGTCACCGAGGTGCCGCGGCGGTTCGGCGCCTGGCCGATCTTGGCGACCGGGCCGAGCGGATGGCCGCGCGAGAAGCGCTGCTCGAAGAGCTCGCGGTTGCGGGCGACCTCGACCACCATGCTGTCGGAGAGCGCGTTCACCACCGAGGCCCCCACCCCGTGCAGGCCGCCCGAGGTCTCGTAGGCATCGCCCGAGAACTTGCCGCCCGCGTGCAGTGTGCAGAGGATCACCTCGAGCGCGGACTTGCCGGGAAACTTCGGATGCGGGTCGATCGGGATGCCGCGGCCATTGTCGCGGACGGTCAGCGCGTAATCGGCATGAAGCTCGATCTCGATGCGGTTGGCATGTCCCGCCACCGCCTCGTCCATCGAGTTGTCGAGGATCTCGGCCACCATGTGATGCAGCGCGCGCTCGTCGGTGCCGCCGATATACATGCCGGGACGTTTGCGAACCGGCTCCAGCCCCTCGAGCACCTCGATCGAGGAGGCGTCATACTCGGCGGGCGCTGCCGCGGTGAGGAGATCGTCGGCCATGGGTGCTGCTCATTATCTGGTGGTCTTGTATCGCGTGATTAGATCATCTGGTGGGCGCGCGCGCAAGCACGCGCAGGCTCTGGCGCGGCTTTGCGGCACATGCTAGCGCGGCGCATGACCGATCCGGCAGAGAACCGCCGCGGCGCGCTCCTGATGATGGGCTCGATGGCCGCGTTCACCCTGAACGACACCTGCCTGAAGGCGGTGACGGCGACCTTGCCCTTGGCGCAGACGCTTGTCCTGCGCGGTCTGATCGCCTCGGCGCTCTTGGCGCTTCTCGCCTGGCGGCGCGGCGCGCTCACCGTGACGCTGTCGCGGCGCGACAAGGGTCTGGTCGCGCTCCGGAGCCTCGCGGAGGTCGGCGCCGCCTGGTTCTTCCTCACCGCCCTTACGCAGATGCCGCTCGCCAACGTGACGGCACTTCTACAGACGCTGCCGCTGACCGTCACGCTGGCGGCGGCGCTGGTCTTCGGAGAACCGGTGGGCTGGCGGCGCTGGACGGCAATCGCCGTGGGCTTCGTCGGCATGCTCCTGATCGTGAAGCCTGGGACCGAGGGCTTCTCTCTCTATTCTCTCTATGCGCTGGTCGCCGTCGTCTTCGTCACCATCCGCGACCTCGCCGCGCGCAAGCTGTCGCGCGAGGTGCCCTCGCTCGCGGTGACGCTCGTGGCGAGCCTGGCGGTGACGGTGTTCTTCGGCGCGACCGCCGCGGCGCAGGGCTGGGCGCCGATGACGCGCGGCGAGTTGTCCCTGATCCTGGCCTCGGGGCTCCTGATCTCGGGCGCCTATCTCCTGAGCGTCATGGTCATGCGCGTGGGCGAGATCGCGGTGGTCGCGCCCTTCCGCTACACCGGTCTTGTCTGGGCGCTCCTGCTCGGATGGCTGGCCTTCGACGAATGGCCGGTCCCCTCGACCCTCGCGGGCGCCGGGCTGATCGCGGCGACGGGCATGTTCACGCTCTGGAGAAGCGCACGGGTCCGGAGACGACGGTAAGCGCCCTGCGCCCCGCGCTCAGCGATGCGCCTCGCGCACCGCGTCGGCATCGATATTGAAGCGCGCCGCGAACTCGGCCTCTCCCCCGGCATCGAGATAAGGTAGCTCGACCGGCTGCACATGCTTCTTCTGGCGGGAGTCGTTGAAGCCGTTATGGCCGCGCAGGAACATCGGCGGATCCTGGAAGGTCACCGTCGGCATGAAGCGGTTGATGCGCTCATGCCCGAAATTCATGATCGAATGCTTCACGCCGCCCGCGACCGCCATTGCCTGCGCCACGCCCCAATAAGGATGCTGCACCTCCTCGGCGCGAATGCCGCCCGCGTCGAGCCGCGCGAGCCAGCCGCGGTTCCAGTCGAACCCGACGAGCCGATGCTTCTCGACGAGCGAGGCGCAATCGGAGGCGGCGGCACGCAGCTGCTCGACAAACTCGACCGAGACCGCGTCATCGTCGTCATGGCGGAACTGCAGACAGGGCGCCGACGGATCGCGGCGAGCCTCGTTCAGGACCGACTGGCAGACAGCGCGGTGCGGTCCCGGCGGACGGGCGGCGATCTGAACCTGCGGCATCCGCGCGGTCAGCTCCATCAACCGCGAGAGATACCGGGGCGGCAGGCTGTCGCCGATCAGGACGACCAGCGTGAAGTCGGGATCGGTCTGGGCCTCGAAGGCCGGAAGGCACATCAGCTCGAACACGCGCAGCCGCTCTTCCATGCGCTCGGGCGCGTAGAGATAGGCCTTCCGCTCCTCGAGGGAGCTGTGTTCGACCTGGAACCCGCCCTCGGCGGGATAGGAAAACCGGCACAGACCGATGACTTGCACGAAGGGCGCTCCTCGGGGATAGAAGGGGTCGGAAACGCGGCGAGAGTGACAGTCTGCACCGGGGCTAGCAAGACGCGCGAAATGCCTTGAAAAGCAGCGCTTCGCACCGGTCCGGAGAGGCGCCGGTCGCGCTGTTGACAAGCTTTCCGACTCCCCCTATACGCGCCCCATCTTGGCCAAGGGGTACGTGTCTCACGCGCCCGGCCAACATGTCAGAACTGAAGCGGTCATGATCCGGGCCCCGTCGCCCCGATCCTCTGGAACCCCCCGCGTCGTTCCCTGGACCAAGGGGACGCATGCGGTTTTTTGCGTCGCCACAGGTCTTCGACCCGGGGCGCGAGCGAAGGGCCGCAACCCGGCACCCGGCCGATCCGGGCGCCAGCGACGAGCGCCGGTCCAGGGCGCGACACCAACGGCGGCTCCGCGGACGCGCGGAGCCGCGAACAGAGAAACCCGCGCAGGGTCCCATACCCGGCGCACCACATATGTGAGCTACACGGGGAAGACACCGGAATGCCTACGATCCAACAGCTGATCCGCAAGCCGCGGCAGCCGAAAGTCAAACGCTCGAAGTCCATGCATCTCGAGCAGTGCCCGCAGAAACGCGGCGTCTGCACGCGCGTCTACACCACCACGCCGAAGAAGCCGAACTCGGCCATGCGGAAGGTGGCCAAGGTCCGCCTGACCAATGGCTACGAAGTCATCAGCTACATTCCGGGCGAGAGCCACAACCTGCAGGAGCACTCGGTTGTGCTCATCCGCGGCGGCCGGGTCAAAGACCTTCCGGGCGTGCGCTACCACATCCTGCGCGGCGTGCTCGACACCCAGGGCGTCAAGGACCGCAAGCAGCGCCGTTCGAAATACGGCGCGAAGCGTCCGAAGTAAGAGGAACGAGATATGTCCCGTCGTCACGCAGCCGAGAAGCGCGAAATCCTGCCCGACGCCAAATATGGTGATCGGGTTCTGACCAAGTTCATGAACAACCTGATGGTCGACGGCAAGAAATCCGTCGCCGAGCGCATCGTCTACAACGCGCTCGACCGGGTCGAGAACAAGGTCAAGCGCGCCCCCGTGGAGATCTTCCACGAGGCCCTCGACAACATCAAACCCTCGGTCGAGGTCCGCTCGCGCCGGGTCGGCGGCGCCACCTACCAGGTGCCCGTCGAAGTGCGTCCCGAGCGCCGCGAAGCGCTCGCCATCCGCTGGCTCATCGACGCATCGCGCAAGCGCAACGAGAACACCATGGAAGAGCGCCTCGCAGGCGAGCTTCTCGACGCGGTGAACTCGCGCGGCTCTGCCGTGAAGAAGCGCGAAGACACGCACAAGATGGCCGACGCCAACAAGGCATTCAGCCACTACCGCTGGTAAGCATTTCCAAGGAGCGAGCATCATGGCACGCGAATATCCGCTGACGCGCTACCGGAACTTCGGGATCATGGCCCATATCGACGCGGGCAAGACCACGACGACCGAGCGCATCCTCTACTACACCGGCCGGTCGCATAAGATCGGTGAGGTCCATGATGGCGCCGCCACCATGGACTGGATGGAGCAGGAGCAGGAGCGGGGCATCACGATCACTTCGGCCGCGACGACGACCTTCTGGCAGCGCCAGGACGATCCGACCGCCGAAGGCACATCGGACACGAAGTACCGCTTCAACATCATCGACACGCCCGGACACGTGGACTTCACCATCGAGGTCGAGCGCTCGCTCGCCGTTCTCGACGGTGCGGTTGCGCTGCTGGACGGCAATGCCGGCGTCGAGCCGCAGACCGAAACGGTGTGGCGTCAGGCCGACCGCTACAAGGTTCCGCGTCTCGTCTTCGTCAACAAGATGGACAAGATCGGCGCCGACTTCTTCAACTGCGTGAAGATGATCAAGGACCGCACCGGTGCGACCCCCGTCCCGGTTAACTTCCCGATCGGTGCGGAAGACAAGCTCGAGGGCATCGTCGACCTGATCACCATGGAAGAGTGGGTCTGGAAGGGTGAAGACCTGGGCGCCTCCTGGGTGCGCGGTCCGATCCGTGACGATCTCAAGGACACCGCCGACGAGTGGCGCTCGCACCTGATCGAGCATGCCGTCGAGCAGGACGACGACGCGATGGAAGCCTATCTCGAAGGCGAAGAGCCCGACGAGGCCACCCTGCGGAAGCTGATCCGCAAGGGCACCCTGTCGCTGTCCTTCGTTCCTGTGCTGGGCGGTTCCGCGTTCAAGAACAAGGGCGTGCAGCCCCTTCTTAACGCCGTGATCGACTTCCTGCCGGGTCCGCTCGACGTGCCGCCCTACATGGGCTTCTCGCCGGATGACGAAACCGAAGAGCGCAACATCGCCCGCCGTCCGGGCGACGAGGAGCCCTTCGCCGGTCTCGCGTTCAAGATCATGAACGACCCGTTCGTCGGCTCGCTGACCTTCACCCGGATCTACTCCGGCCTGCTGGAAAAGGGCGGCTCCGTCCTGAACTCCACGAAGGGCAAGAAAGAGCGCATCGGCCGGATGATGATGATGCACTCGAACTCCCGCGAGGAAATCGAATGGGCCGGTTCCGGCGACATCATCGCGCTGGCGGGTCTGAAAGAGACCACCACGGGCGACACGCTCTGCGACGCCTCGAAGCCGGTGGTTCTCGAAACCATGACCTTCCCCGATCCGGTGATCGAGATCGCGGTCGAGCCGAAGACGAAGAACGACCAGGAGAAGATGTCCCAGGGCCTCGCGCGGCTTGCCGCCGAAGACCCGTCCTTCCGCGTCGAGACCGACATCGAGTCCGGTCAGACCATCATGAAGGGCATGGGCGAACTTCACCTCGACATTCTCGTCGACCGCCTGAAGCGCGAGTTCAAGGTCGAGGCCAACATCGGTGCCCCGCAGGTGGCCTATCGCGAGACCATCGGTCACGAGATCGAGCACACCTACACCCACAAGAAGCAGTCGGGTGGTTCGGGCCAGTTCGCCGAGGTCAAGCTGATCATCACCCCCACCGAGGCGGGCGAAGGCTACTCCTTCGAGAGCCGCATCGTCGGTGGCTCGGTGCCCAAGGAATACATCCCGGGCGTCGAGAAGGGCATCAAGTCGGTGATGGACTCCGGTCCGCTCGCAGGCTTCCCGGTGATCGACTTCAAGGTCGCGCTGGTGGACGGCAAGTTCCACGACGTGGACTCGTCGGTCCTCGCCTTCGAGATCGCCTCGCGGATGTGCATGCGCGAAGGTCTCCGCAAGGCGGGCGCGAAGCTCCTCGAGCCGATGATGAAGGTCGAGGTGGTGACGCCGGAAGAGTATACCGGCAACATCATCGGTGACCTGACCTCCCGTCGAGGGCAGGTCTCGGGCCAGGAGCCGCGCGGCAACGCGGTGGCGATCAACGCCTTCGTGCCGCTGGCGAACATGTTCGGCTACATCAACAACCTGCGCTCGATGTCCTCGGGCCGCGCGCAGTTCACGATGCAGTTCGACCATTACGATCCGGTCCCGCAGAACATCTCGGACGAGATCCAGAAGAAATACGCATAAGAGCGGTGCGTGGGAAACCACGCACCCTACCCCCCCAGTAGGGTGCGCCAGAGCGCGCACCGCATGAGAACAAGGAGGCCATCATGGCAAAGGAAAAGTTTGAGCGCGGCAAGCCGCACTGCAACATCGGCACGATCGGTCACGTCGACCACGGCAAGAC
>NZ_JBHTMU010000026.1:0-58957 GCF_042679605.1 Litorisediminicola beolgyonensis | reverse complement strand
CGCCGGAGCCCGCCTCGGCGCCGCTGACCGGCGAGATCGACGACGGGGCGGGGTTTGCGCCGCTCGCGCCGGTCGCCGCCAAGGTGGAGGACGCGGCGCGCGATCCCGGCGACGAGGACCCGGTCGACCGGCTGCGCGGCCTCATCGGTGAGCGCAAGGACGAGGCGGTCGAGATCCTGCGCAGCTGGCTCGACGATCCCGAGGAAGTCTCGTGACCGGGCTTGCCGCACTTCTCGAGGATTTCGCGCCTTATTGCCGACATCTGCCGGGCGGCGGGGCGCCTGCCGCGACGGTCACCGAGGCCGAGACCGAGGCCCGCGAGCGGGCCGCGTTCGAAGAGGGATACAAGGCCGGATGGGACGATGCGGTCGCGGCCGAGGCCGCCGAGGGCGGGCGGCTCTCGGAGGGGTTGGCGCAGACGCTTCTGGACCTGTCGTTCACCTATCACGAAGCCTACAGCCATATCCTGCGCGAGCTGGAGCCGCTCTTTACCGAGCTGGTCGATCACATCCTGCCCGAGGCGCTGCAGGAGAGCATCGGGCTGCACGTGGTCGAGACGCTTCAGGAGCGCGCCCGTGGTCTCGTGGAGTACGCGGTCGAGATCCGCGTCTCGGCCGAGGATCTGCTGCGCGTGCGGGATTTTGTCGGCCCCGAGACCGGGGTCGAGGCGACGGTGGCCTCGGATCCCCGGCTCGGACCGGGACAGGCGGAGATCCGGCTTGGATCGCGCCAGGACCGGGTCGATCTGAGCGCCCTTGCCGACGGCATCCGCGACGCGGTGGCCGCCTTTACCGATCAAGCCAGAAGGAGTGCCGAGAGTGGCTGACCCCCGGACCGAGACCGCGCCCAGAGCCGATACCAACCCGCTGACCTCGGTGCCGATCGAGATCACCGTCTCGGTGGGCCGCGCGCGCCCGCTGGTGCGCGACCTCCTGCAGCTCGACGCGGGCTCGGTGCTGCCGCTCGACAAGCGGCTCGAAGATCCGGTGGAGCTGTTCGTCGGCGACCGGCTGATCGCGCTCGGGGTGCTCGAAGTGCAGGACGAGGGCGAGAGGGGGCAGTTGGCGGTGCGGCTGACCGAGGTGACCGATCTCAAGGCGGCCGGGTGAGACCTGAACCAGCCGTGGGGTGCGACGGCCGAGCGGCGCGTGCCGCGACGGGTGTGGTGTTTTGGGCGGTCGCGCTGGCGCTTCTGGCGCTGGCGCTCTTCGCGGGACCGGCAGACGCGCAGCAGGTGACGCTTGATTTCGGCGGCGACAGCTCGCTGACCGCCACCAGCCTGTCGCTCATCGCGCTGATCACGGTGCTGAGCCTCGCGCCGGGGCTCGCGATCATGGTGACCTGCTTTCCTTTCATGGTGACGGTGCTGGCGATCCTGCGGCAGGCGGTGGGTCTCCAGCAATCGCCGCCGAGCATGCTGATCGTCAGCCTGGCGCTGTTTCTGACCTATTTCGTCATGGAGCCGGTCTTCACCCGCGCCTACGAGGACGGGATCGCGCCGCTTCTGGCCGAGGAGGTCGAGATCGAGGCCGCGCTTCCGGCCGCGCTGGAGCCGTTTCGCGGCTTCATGGCGGGCCGCGCCGATCCGGCGACCTATGCCGCGCTCGCCGATCTGCGCCCGGATGTCGACCCGGGCCTGGCGCCCGGCGCGCCGCTGTCGGTGCTGATCCCGTCCTTCCTCTTGTCCGAGATCGCGCGGGCCTTCCAGGTGGGCTTCCTAATCTTCCTGCCGTTCCTCATCATCGACCTCGTCGTGGCGGCGGTTCTGATGTCGATGGGCATGATGATGGTGCCCCCGGCGATCGTGTCGCTGCCCTTCAAGCTGGCCTTCTTCGTCCTGGCCGATGGCTGGACGCTCCTCGCCGGGAGCCTCGTGCGGAGCTATTTCTAAAGGCAGGCCGCGTGAAATCGCGGCATGTGCCCAATTTTCGGGCATCGCGAGAACGCAAGCCCGGTCTCCACGGGGCACGCCCGGGTTGTTCTTTCCTTCAGCGCCCTATCCTCCTACCCAACGGGTTTACCGGATCAGAACGGAGGATTGCACGATGGCAAACCAGACCGAGATGACCGAAGACTACGATCTCTTCGTGATCGGCGGCGGCATCAACGGCTGCGGCATCGCACGGGACGCGAGCGGGCGCGGGCTGAAGGTGGGGCTGGCCGAGATGAACGATCTCGCCTCGGCGACCTCGTCGGCCTCGACCAAGCTCTTCCATGGCGGGCTGCGCTACCTGGAATATTTCGAAGTGCGCCTCGTGCGCGAAAGCCTGATCGAGCGCGAGACCCTGATGCGGGCGATGCCGCATATCTCGTGGCCGATGCGCTTCGTGCTGCCCTATCACAAGGACATGCGCTTCGAGAACTCGACGCCGACCTCGAAGCTTCTCAACACGATCATGCCCTGGATGAAGGGCCGCCGCCCGGCCTGGCTGATCCGGCTGGGGCTATTCATGTACGACAATCTCGGCGGGCGCGAGATCCTGCCCGGGACCGCGACGCTCGATCTGGGCGCGGCGCCCGAGGGCGGTCCGCTCAAGTCGAAATTCGCCAAGGCCTACGAGTATTCCGATTGTTGGGTGCAGGATTCGCGCCTGGTCGTGCTCAACGCCCGCGATGCGGAAGCGCGCGGCGCCGACATCATGACCCGCACAAAGGTGCTCGCCGCCGAGCGCGTCGAGGATCATTGGGAAATCCAGATCGAGGATCGCGAAAGCGGCGCGGCGCGGACGGTCAGGGCGAAGATGCTGGTCAATGCCGGCGGTCCGTGGGTCGGCGACATCATCCGCACCAAGATCCGCTCGAACGCGCGCGAGGGCGTGCGGCTGGTGCGCGGCAGCCATATCGTGACCAAGAAGCTCTACGATCACGACAAGTGCTACTTCTTCCAGGGGACCGACGGGCGGATCATCTTCGCCATTCCCTACGAGCAGGATTACACCCTGATCGGCACCACCGACAGCGAGCAGGAGGACCCCGACAAGCGGCCCGAATGCACGCCCGAGGAGCGCGATTACCTCTGCCGCTTCGCGTCCGAGTATTTCGAGACGCCGGTCACCGCCGAGGATGTCGTCTGGACCTATTCCGGCGTACGCCCGCTCTATGACGACGGCGCCAAGAGCGCGACGGCGGCGACGCGGGACTACACGCTCAAGGTCGATGACAGCGGCGGCGCGCCGGTCCTGAACATCTTCGGCGGCAAGATCACCACCTACCGGCGCCTGGCCGAGCACGCGATGGAGAAGATCGTGCCGTTCTTCCCCGGCACTTCGGGGGCCTGGACCGCGGGCGTGACGCTGCCCGGCGGCGATTTCAAGGTGCAGGAGACCAAGGGGCAGATCGACCGGCTCGCCGCCGATTACCCGTTCCTCGGCAGCAAATGGGCGCAGCGTCTGATCCGCCACTACGGCACCGAGGCGCGTGATCTTCTGGGCACGGCCAAGAGCGCCGAGGATCTGGGCCGCGATTTCGGCGGCACCCTGACCGAGGCCGAGGTGCGGTTCCTGATGGAGCGCGAATATGCCCGCGAGTCGCAGGACGTGGTCTGGCGCCGCACCAAGCTCGGGCTCCGGATGACCGAGGAGCAGATCGCGGCGCTCGACACCTGGATGGGCGAGGCGCGCAAAGAGGCTCTGGCCACCGCCGCGCAGTAGGTCCAGTCTGCGGCCAACGAGAAGACGAAAAGGGGGGAGAGGATGACCCACGTTCTGGCCATCGACCAGGGCACCACGTCCAGCCGTGCGATCCTGTTCGACGAGGCGCTCCGGATCACCGCGACCGCGCAAGAGGAGTTCACCCAGCATTATCCCGATTCCGGCTGGGTCGAGCATGATGCGGGTGACCTGTGGTCCACGACCGCGGGCACCTGCCGCCAGGTGATCGAGCGCGCGGGCATCGACGCCAAGGACATTGCCGCCATCGGCATCACCAACCAGCGCGAAACCGTGGTGGTCTGGGACGCCAAGACCGGGCAGGCGGTGCATCGCGCCATCGTCTGGCAGGACCGGCGGACCTCGGCGCTCTGCCAGGAACTCAAGGCGGCCGGGCACGAGGACATGGTGACCGAGCGCACGGGGCTGCTGCTCGATCCGTATTTCTCGGCCACGAAGCTCAAATGGATCCTCGACGAGGTCGATCCCGACCGGAGCCGCGCAAAGGCCGGGGAGATCCTTTTCGGCACGGTGGACAGCTTTCTGATCTGGAAGCTCACCGGCGGCAAGAGCCATGTGACCGACGCCACGAACGCCGCGCGCACGCTGCTTTACGACATCCGCAAGGGGCGCTGGTCGACGACGATCTGCAAGCTTCTCGACATTCCGCCCGAGATGCTGCCCGAGGTGCGCGACTGCGCCACCGAGTTCGGCGTGACCCGGCCCGATCTCTTCGGCCGCGAGCTCCCGATCCTCGGCGTCGCGGGCGACCAGCAGGCGGCCACGATTGGGCAGGCCTGCTTCAAGCCGGGCATGCTGAAATCGACCTACGGCACCGGCTGTTTCGCGCTTCTGAACACCGGCGAGCAGCCGGTCGCGTCGAAGAACCGGCTTCTGACGACCATCGCCTACCAGCTCGACGGCACGCCGACCTATGCGCTCGAAGGCTCGATCTTCATCGCGGGCGCGGTGGTGCAATGGCTGCGCGACGGTCTCAAGATCATCCGCGACGCCAAGGAGACCCAGCCCTTGGCCGAGGCCGCCGACGACAACCAGAACGTGGTGCTGGTCCCGGCCTTCGTGGGGCTCGGCGCGCCTTATTGGAACGCCGAATGCCGCGGCGCGATCTTCGGCCTGACCCGCGGCTCGGGGCCCGAGGAGTTCGCGCGTGCCGCGCTCCAGTCGGTCGGCTACCAGACCCGCGATCTTCTGGAAGCGATGCGCGACGACTGGTCCGACGATGGCGGCGGCACGCTCCGGGTCGATGGCGGCATGAGCGCCTCGGACTGGGCGATGCAGTTCCTCTCGGACATCATCGGCGCCCCGGTGGACCGGCCCGCGGTCCTCGAGACGACGGCGATGGGCGCGGCCTGGCTCGCGGGCATGAAGGCCGGGGTTTACCCGGACATGGAGGGGTTTGCCGAGATGTGGAAGGTCGACCGCACCTTCGAGCCGGCGATGGACGAGGAGACCCGCGCGGTGAAATACGCCGCCTGGGGCCGCGCCGTCAAAGCCGCGCAGGCCTTCTGATGTCCGGCCCGACACTCCGGCGCGTCCTGACCGACGCGGGCCAGCCCTCGGACCTGATCTTCCTGCTCGAGGACATCGCCTCGGCCTGCCGCGCGGTGGCCTACGAGGTCCGCAACGGCCCCCTGAAGGGCAATCTCGGGCTTGCGGGCTCCGAGAACGTGCAGGGCGAGGATCAGAAACCGCTCGACATCATCGCCAACGACATCTTCGTGGCGACCTGCACCAACTCGCCCCGGCTCGCGGCGCTGGTCTCCGAAGAGATCGAAGAGGTGGTCTGGCTGAAAGAGCCGAAAGAGGGCGATTACCTCCTGTTCTTCGACCCGCTCGACGGCTCGTCCAATCTCGACACCAATCTCTCGGTCGGCACGATCTTCTCGATCATGAAAGTGGCCGAGGATGGAGACCGCACGGTTTTAAAGCCCGGGCGCGAGCAGGTTGTCGCGGGCTACGCGCTCTACGGGCCCGCGACGATGCTGGTCCTGGCGGCGGGGCAGGGGGTGCAGGGCTTCACGCTGCACCAGGGCTCGGGCATCTTCCGGCTGACCCAGCCGCGGATGACCATCCCCGAGGAGACCTCGGAGTTCGCGATCAACGCCTCGCGCCACCGTCACTGGGACGCGCCGATCAAGCGCTATTACGACGAGGTCACCGCCGGGCGCGACGGCCCGCGCGGGCGCGATTTTAACATGCGCTGGGTGGCCTCGATGGTCGCCGAGATGCACCGCATCCTGATGCGCGGCGGCGTGTTCCTCTACCCGCTCGACGACCGCAACCGCGACAAGGGCGGACGGCTCCGGCTCCTCTACGAGGTCGCGCCGATGGCGATGATCGTCGAGGCGGCGGGCGGCGGCGCCACCACCGGCACCGAGCGGATCCTCGATCTGGTGCCGACCGAGCCGCATCAGCGCATCGCGACCGTGCTCGGCTCGAAATCCGAGGTCGACCACATCGCCGCCCTCCATCGCTGACGACAAAGGCGCGCCGGTGTCCCCGGCGCGCCTCTCTTAGCGTTTCTTCTTTTTCCAAATACGCAAGCCACGCTTGCCCGGGGGCGCTCAGCCCAGGACGGCAGCGACCGCCTTGGCCATCTTGCCCGCGACCTCGTCGGCCTCGGCCTCGGTCAGGCAGAAGGGCGGGGCGAAGCCGATGATGTCGCCCTGCGGCATGGCGCGCGCGATCACGCCTTCCTTCAGGAGCGCCGCGGCGACCGAGGGGCCGACCTTTTCGGAGGCGTCGAAGAAGGTGCGGGTGTCGCGGTCCTTGACCATCTCGACCGCGCAGAGCAGCCCCTCGCCGCGCACCTCGCCGACATGGGCGTGGCCGCCCACCGCGTCCTCGAGCGCGCGCTTGAGGTAGCCGCCGACCTTGCCGGCATTGGCGACCATCCCGAGATCGTCGATCAGCTTCAGGTTGGCGACGCCCGCCGCCGCCCCGATCGGGTGCGCCGAATAGGTCCAGCCATGGCCGATCGGGCCGTTCTCGTCGGTGCCCTGCTCCAGGACGGTCCACATCTTTTCGGACACGATCGAGCCCGAAAGCGGCGCGTAGGCCGAGGTCAGGCCCTTGGCGATGGTGATGAGGTCGGGCTTCAGGCCGTAATGCTCGGAGCCGAACATGGTACCGAGCCGTCCGAAGCCGGTCACCACCTCGTCGGCGATGAGCAGGATGTCGTGCTTGTCGAGCACCTTCTGGATCGCCTCCCAGTAGCCCGCGGGCGGCGGCACGAGGCCTCCGGTCCCGAGCGCGGGCTCACCGATGAAGGCGGCGATGGTGTCGGCGCCCTCTTCCTCGATCAGCGCTTCCAGTTCGGCGGCGCAATGGGCGGTGAAATCTGCCTCGCTCATCGACAGGTCGGGGCGGCGGTAGTAGTAGGGCGCCTCGGTATGGATCACCTGGCTCAGCGGCAGGTCGAACTTCTTGTGGAAGAGCTCGAGCCCGGTCAGCGACCCGGTCATCAGGCCAGAGCCGTGATAGCCGCGCCAGCGCGAGATGATCTTCTTCTTCTCGGGACGGCCGAGGATGTTGTTGTAGTACCAGACGAGCTTGATGTTGGTCTCGTTCGCATCCGACCCCGAGAGGCCGAAATAGACCTTGGACATGTGCTCGGGCGCGCGGTCGAGGATCATCTTCGCGAGCGTGATCGAGGCCTCGGTGCCGTGACCGACATAGGAGTGGTAATAGGCCAGCTCCTTGGCCTGCTTGGCGATGGCTTCGGCGATCTCCTGGCGGCCGTAGCCCACGTTCACGCAGTAAAGCCCGGCGAAAGCGTCGAGCAGGCGGTTGCCTTCGCGGTCCTCGATGTGACAGCCGGAGCCGCCGGTGACGACGCGGTTGGGGAGGTTGCCGCGGGCGAACTCGGCGAGATGGGTCGAGGGGTGGAAGAAGTTCTCCCGGTCCCAGGTTTCGAGCATGTCGTTCTTCAGCATCGTGTCGTCCTTTCTTGGTCTTGCAAGGCGCGCCCCGCCGCGATCTGCGGGCGGGGGCGCCGGTCTCTCTTGTCAGCCCCAGTCGCGGCAGACGTACTTGATCTCGGTGAAGGCTTCGAGCCCCTGGCGGGCGCCTTCGCGTCCCAGGCCCGATTGCTTCATCCCGCCGAAGGGGATCGGCGCGCCGGTCACCTTGGTGCGGTTCACCGCCACCATGCCGAACTGCAGCGCGCGGCTCAGCCGGTAGATGCGGCGCGGGTCCTGGCTGTGGAGATAGGCGACGAGGCCATACTCGGTGTCGTTGGCGCGGGCCACGACCTCGTCCTCGCTGTCGAAGGGCAGGATCGCGGCGACCGGCCCGAAGGTTTCCTCGCCGAGGATCAGCGCGTCGGCGGGCACGTCGGCCAGCACGGTCGGCTCGTAGAAGAGCGGCCCGAGCGCGTGGCGCTTGCCGCCGGTGAGGAGGCGTGCGCCCTTGGCCAGCGCGTCGGCGACGTGCTCTTCCTGCTTGGCGACGGCCTTTTCGTTCATCAGCGGGCCGATATCGGGATCGTCCATGCCGGTGCCCAAGCTCAGCGCGCGGGTCGCTTCGGTGAATTTGGCGACGAAGGCGTCGTAGACCGGGCGCTCGACGAAGATCCGATTCGCGCCGAGGCAGTCCTGCCCGGAGGTCGCGAACTTGGCCTTGATGGTCTCGGCCACGGCGCGGTCGAGATCGGCCTCGCCGAAGACGATGACCGGCGCGTGACCGCCGAGCTCCATGACCAGCCGCTTCACGGTGCCCGCCGACTGCCGGTAGAGCAGCTTGCCGACCTCGGTCGAGCCGGTGAAGGACAGGACGCGGACGCGCGCGTCGTCGGTCCAGGGGGCGACGATCTCGGGCGCCTCTCCGGTGACGACGTTGAAGACGCCCTTCGGGAAGCCCGCGCGGTCGGCCAACTCGGCGAGCGCGAGCGCCGAGAACGGCGTCTCCTTCGAGGGATGCGCGACGATGGTGCAGCCCGCGGCCAGCGCCGCGGCGGCCTTGCGGGTCAGCATGGCGCAGGGGAAGTTCCAGGGCGTGATCAGCGCGGCGACGCCCACCGGCTCGCGCCAGAGCTCGACCTCGGCATCGGGGAGATGCGAAGTGACGCCCTCGATGTTCGGGCGGCGGGTTTCCTCGGCGTAGAACTCGACGAAATCGGCGGCATAGGAGATCTCTCCGCGCGCTTCCGAGATCGGCTTGCCCTGCTCGTGAACCATGAGCCGCGCGAGGTCCTCGCGGTGCTCGAGCATCAGCGCGTGCCAGCGGCGCAGAAGCGCGGCGCGCTCCTGCGGCAGGGTCGCGGCCCAGCCGGTGAAGGCGGCCTGGGCGGCATCGACGGCGCTCCGGGCCTCGTCGCCCGAGAGCGCGGCGACCTCGCCCAGCCAGGTGCCGTCGGCGGGATCGGTGACGGCGATGGCGCGGCCGGAGGCGGCGGAGGTCCATTTGCCGTCGATATAGGAAAAGCTGCGTGCGAGCCGCGGATCGGCAAGCTCGGCCAGCGGGGACTTCGGAAAGCTGCGGTGCACGGTCATGGGCGCAAACCTCGATTGAGTGGGGTGGATATCCGCACTCTAGGCCGGCCCGGGCGGTGAAAGAGACCAAAGCTCTGCCCTGGCAGAGAGAATCCTGCTGTCTGCGCGTGTCCGGCCAGAGGAATCCTCTGGCGGGCCTCTCAGTGCTCTTCGAGAAGGCCGAGCGGCAGGCCGAAGGAGGATTTCACCGGCTTCGTGACGATGTAGGTGTAATAGCGCGCGAGCCCGATCTTGGCGTCGAGAAGCGCGTCGATCAGGCGCTGGTAGGCGTCGATGTCGCGGGTCACGACCTGCATCAGGTAGTCGAACCCGCCGCCCAGCGCCCAGACCCAGGTGATCTCGTCATAGCGCTGCACGGCGCGCTCGAAGATCTGGAAATCGCCGGATTTGTGGCTGCCGAGCTCGACGGCGACGAAGACGGTTACATGCGGGCCAAAGGCCTTGAGCCCGATGCGCGCGCCGTAGCCTTCGATGACGCCGCCCTGTTCGAGCTTCTTCAGGCGCTCCCAGGCGGGGGTGGGCGAGAGGCCCACGCGCTCCGCGAGCTCGGTCTTGGTGATCCGGCCCTCGGCCGAGAGGACCGAGAGGATCTGGAGATCGCGCGCGTCGAGCCTCACGTGCGCACTACGGTGCCGGTATCGCCCAGCCGCCCCGCGACGAAGCTGGCGATGGCGGTGTCCTGCGCGCCGGTGCCGGTCAGGTCGCAGATGGTGGTGTCGGCGGGCGAGCGGCGTCCCGGGGCACCGGCGATGATCTGGCCGAGCTCGACCGGGGCCTCGGGGGCGATGCGACCGTCGAGCGCGGCGCGCAACTCGCCCAAGGCCGCGCATTGCGAGACGCGGTCGGCGACATAGAGATCGGCGGCAGAGAGGCAGCCGGGCGCCAGTTCGCACTTGCCCTCCTGGTCCGAGCCCATCGCGGTGATGTGCAGCTCGGGATGCAGCCAGCCGGGCTCGATCAGGGGCGTGCGCGACGGCGTGGTGGTCACGACGAGCTGCGAGCGGGCGACGAGGGTTTCGCGGTCGGTGCAGAGCTCGGCCTCGACGCCGGTGGCCTCGGCGATGTCGGAGGCACAGGCGGCGGCCTTTTCCAGATCGCGGCCCCAGACGAGCACGCGCTCGAAGGGGCGCACGAGCCGCGCGGCCTCAATCTGGAGCCGGGCCTGAACGCCGGTGCCGATGACGCCCGCGGTGGTGACGGTCTCGGGCGCGAGCCAGCGGGCCGCGACCGCGCCCGCGGCGGCGGTGCGCAGGTCGGTGAGATAGCCGTTGTCGAGGAACACGCACTCGACGAGGCCGGTCTTGGCGGAGAAGAGGATCATCAGCCCGTTCAGCGACGTCAGGCCGAGCTTGGGATTGTCGAAGAAGCCGGGCGAGACCTTGATCGCGAAGCCGTCGAGGCCGGGGATGTAGGCGGTCTTCACGTCGACCTCGCCATGCGCCTCTTCCAGCGCCATCGACAGGATCGGCGGCATCACGACGGTGCCGCCCGCCAGCGCGCGGAAGGCGGCCTCGATCTCGTCGACGATGGCGAGGTCGAGCGTCACCACGCGGCGCAGCTCGGCCTCGGTCACGATGCGGATGTCATGGCTCATAGGGGCCTCCGTCGATGGATCGGTCGCCGACCGTCACGCTCTGCCCTGCCACGATCCGGGCGATCTGGTCCATATCGGCGTTGCGCCCGGTCAGGATCGTGGCGGCGGGGCCATCGAGCGCGACCTTGCCCGCGAGAAGGGCGGCGATGCCGACAGCGGCGCCGCCCTCGGCGACGAGGCGTTCGTCGTGGAAGGCGGACTGGATGCCGCGGTAGATCTCGTCCTCGGTCAGGAGCACGACCTCGTCGAGAAGATCGCGGCAGAGCGCGAAGCTGTGGCGGTTCGTGGCACCGATGCCGCCGCCGAGGCTATCGGCGAGGCTCGCGACCTCCTCGACCGGGACGGGGTGTCCGGCCCTGAGGCTCTCGTCCATCGCCGCGCCGCGATCCATGCTGATGCCGATGACGCGGATATCGGGGGCGAGCGTCTTGGCCGCCAGCGCGACCCCGGCGGCAAGACCGCCGCCCGAGAGCGGCACGAGGAGCGTGGTCAGGTCGGGGACCGCTTCGAGCATCTCGAGACCGATCGTGCCCTGGCCCGCGATGATGTCGGGATGGTCAAAGGGCGGGATCTCGGCGAGACCCTCTTCGGCGACGAGGCGGTCGACCTCGGCCTGGGCGTCGTCCTGGCTGCGACCGATGGTGCGGATCTCGGCGCCGAGCGCGCGGATGCCTTCGACCTTGGCCCGGGGCACGAGGGACGACAGGCAGACCACGGCGCGGAGACCGCGGGCCTTCGCCGCCCAGGCGACGGCGCGGCCGTGATTGCCGGTCGAGGCACAGGTGACGCCCTGGGCGTCGGGGCCGAGACGGGAGATGGCGTTCATCGCGCCGCGCAGCTTGAAGGCGCCGGTCGGCTGGCAGAGTTCGAGCTTGTGCCAGACCGGGTGCCCGAGGCGCGCCTGAAGCGCGGTCGAGGGGACCATCGGCGTGCCGAGCGCGGTGCCCGCGAGCCGGGCGCGGGCGGCAAGGATATCGGTGAAGCGGATCTGCATCGCCGCGACTATAGGGTCAGGACCGTCGGGATTGGAACCGGGGCTAGCGCGGAGGGGCGATCTCGACCGAGGTGATCTGCCGATAGGGGCGGTCGGGCGTGTGGAAGACCGGCGGGAAGCTCGGCTGGTTGGGCGCGTCGGGGAAGCCCTGTGCCTCGAGGCAGAGACCGGCGAAGGTCTGATGCGGCGCGCTGTCGTTCGGGGTGCCGGTCGGGCCGAGGCCATTGGAGGAATAGACCTGCAGGCCCGGCTGGTCGGTCCGGAGCCGGAGCGTGGTGCCATCGGGGGCGGTCAGTTCCGCCGCCGGGCCGTCGCCCGGGTCGAGCGCGATATTGTGGTCCCAGCCCTCGGGCGCGTCGAGCGGGCGTGCGCTGCGGAAGTCGAAGCGGGTGCCCTCGACCGGGGCGATCTCGCCCGTGGGGATCTGGGCGGCGTCGATGGGCGTGTAGCGGCTGGCGCGGAGGCGCAGGCGGTGGGCGCGGATGTCGCCTGCTCCGGCGAGGTTGAAATAGAGATGCTGGGCGAGGTTGATCGGGGTCTCGCGGTCAGGCCGGGCCTCCATGTCCCAGGTGAGCCTGCCGCCGTCGAGGGTGAGGGTCACGGCGATCTCGACCCGGCCCGGAAAGCCGTTCTCCCCGTCCTCCGACACGATCCCGAGCCGCGCGCGGCGGGGTCCGTCCGGGTCGAGCGTCCAGAGCCGGTGCGAGATCGCGTCCGGCCCGCCATGCAGCATGTTCGCGCCCTCGTTGGGGGTGAGGGTGACGGTCTCGCCGCCGCGCGTATAACGCGCGCCGCCGATGCGGTTGGCGACGCGGCCGACGATGGTGCCGAGATAGCCGGGATTGTGGCGGTAGCTCTCGGGGTCGCGGAAGCCCAGGACGCAGGCGCGGTCGCCCAGGCGCCAGTCCTGAACGGCGGCGCCGAGCGCGAGGAGGGTGATGCGTGTGTCGCCGTCCTCGAGGACGTGGCGGGGAATGTCGGACATGGGGCCTCGCTTTCGGGTGGCAGGGTGGCGCGGCGGCGTCCGCTGTCAATGCCGGATCGGCGGGCCCGGGATAGAGGCGCGCAACTCTGCGCTGTTGCCGGACGGCGGGCAGGCGTAGCGTCCGGCGCATGGAGCCCTTTGATTCGCGATTGTCCTGGATGCGCCTGGCCGTCACGCTCGCCATCGCGGTGACGGGCAATGTCGGCATGTGGTCGGTGATCGCCGTCCTGCCGGAGGTCGCTCAGGAGTTCGGTGCCAGCCGGTCGCTCGCCTCGCTGCCCTACACGCTGACCATGCTGGGCTTCGCGCTGGGCAATCTGGTGATCGGCGGCTGGGTCGACCGGTTCGGCATCAGCCGGGTGCTGGCGCTGTCGGGCGCGACGCTCTCGCTCGCCTATTGGGGCGCGGCCCAGGCCGGGTCGATCTGGGCGCTGGCGGCGGTGCAGTTCGTCATCGGCTTCGCGACATCGGCGAGCTTCGGTCCCCTGGTGGCGGACCTGTCGCTCTGGTTCTTGAGGCGGCGCGGCATCGCGGTCGCGATCGCGGCATCCGGCAATTACCTCGCCGGTGCGATCTGGCCGGTGGCGCTGGGCTATCTCAATCCCGAAAGCTCCTGGCGCTGGGACTATGCCACGCTCGGAGTGGCCACGCTCTTGGTGGTGGTGCCGCTCTCGACGCTCTTGCGCGCGCGGGTGCCGGACGAGGCGCTGGCGGCGGCCGAGACAGCGCGGGCGGCGCGGGCGCGCTCGACAGGGTTCACGCCGCGGCAGCTCATGTGGCTTCTCGGGATCGCGGGGATCGGCTGCTGCGTGGCGATGTCGATGCCGCAGGTCCATATCGTCGCGCTCTGCGTTGACCTGGGCTACGGGCCGGTCGCGGGTGCCGAGATGCTGTCGGTGATGCTTCTGGGCGGCGTGGTGTCGCGCATCCTGTCGGGGATGATCGCGGATGTGCTGGGCGGGCTCCGGACGCTGCTTCTGGGATCGGTGCTGCAGATGCTGGCGCTCTTTCTCTACCTGCCCGCGCAGGGGCTGACCTCGCTCTATCTGGTGAGCCTCGTCTTCGGGCTGGCGCAGGGCGGGATCATCCCGTCCTACGCGGTGATCGTGCGCGAATACCTGCCCGCGCGCGAGGCCGGGCGGCGGGTCGGGTTCGTGATCATGATGACCATCCTCGGCATGGCGCTGGGCGGCTGGATGTCGGGCTGGATCTACGATGTCTCGGGGAGCTACGCGCTGGCGTTCTGGAACGGGATCGCCTTCAACGCGCTCAACATCGCGGTGATGCTGACGATCCTGACGCGGTCGCGCCGCGCGGGCGGACCGCTTCCGGCCTAATCCCCCGCGAGGTGACGCTCGCCCCGGGCGCGGGCCAGCGCGATCTGCTTCTGGCGCTCGCGGAACCGCGCCTTGTCGGTATCGCTGGTCTCGTGGGCGCAGAGATGGCAGGCGACGCCTTCCTCGTACTCGGGACGGGCGCGATCCTCGGGCAGGAGCGGGCGGCGGCAGGCGTGGCAGAGCAGATGCGGGCCTTCCTCCAGCCCGTGCCCCACCGAGACGCGGCCGTCGAAGACGAAGCAGGAGCCGTGCCAGAGGCTGTCCTCGGCGGGCACCTCTTCGAGATATTTCAGGATGCCGCCATCGAGGTGATAGACGTCCTCGACCCCCTGGCTCATCAGGTAGTTCGTCGATTTCTCGCAGCGGATGCCGCCGGTGCAGAACATCGCGATGCGCTTGTTGCGGAAGCGCTCGCGATTGGCCTCCCACCAGGCGGGGAAGTCGCGGAAGCTCTGGGTTTCGGGGTTCACCGCGCCGTCGAAGCTGCCGATGGCGACCTCGTAATCGTTGCGCGTGTCGATCACCGCGACATCGGGGGCCGAGATCAGCGCGTTCCAGTCGGCGGGTTTGACGTAATGTCCGGTCCCCGCAAGAGGATCGACGCCCGGCTGGCCCATCGTGACGATCTCGCGCTTCAGCCGGACCTTGAGGCGGGCGAAGGGGCGCTCTTCGGCGGTCGAGACCTTGGGCTCGAGATCGGCGCAGCCCGGAAGGGCGCGGATATGGGCGAGAAGCGCGTCGATCCCGGGCTGAGATCCGGCGACGGTGCCGTTGATGCCTTCGCGCGCCAGCAGGAGCGTGCCGGTGACGCCGCCCGCGCGCGCGACCTCTTCCAGCCCGGGCTTCAAGGCGGCGGGATCGGGGAAGGGCGTGAAGCGGTAGAGCGCGGCGACGGTGAACATGATGCGCGCATCTACGCCCCCTCTGGTGGCCGATCAAGAGCCGGGCCTTGCCATCCGGCGCGCCAGCCGTCACGGTCCGGGGCAGTCGACATCCGTCCGGGGGGACATATGCAGGCGCTGCTCGTCATCGACATCCAGAAGGATTTCTGTCCCGGCGGCGCGCTTGCGGTCGCAGGCGGGGACGAGATCGTGGCGCCGGTGAACGCGCTGATGCAGAGCGCCGAGGCGGTGATCCTGACGCAGGACTGGCATCCGAGGGATCATTCGTCCTTCGCGTCGCAGCATGACGACAAGACGCCCTTCGAGACGGTGGAGATGCCTTATGGCACGCAGGTGCTCTGGCCCGATCATTGCGTGATCGGCAGCGACGGGGCGGCGTTCCATCCGGGTCTTGAGGTCGACCGGGCGGAACTGGTCATCCGCAAGGGCTTCCGCCGCGGGATCGACAGCTACTCGGCGTTTTTCGAGAACGACCACGAGACGCCCACCGGGCTCGACGGCTACCTGAGGAGCCGCGGGATCGACACGCTGACGCTTGTCGGGCTCGCCACCGATTTCTGCGTCGGGTTCTCGGCGCTCGATGCCGCCCGGCTGGGCTACCGGGTCACGGTGCGGCGCGATCTCTGCCGGGCGATCGACCTCGACGGGTCGCTGGCCGCCGCCGAAGCGCAGATGCGGGACGCGGGCGTCACCCTCGAGGGCTGAGCGATCTTGCCGATTTCTTAAGCTTTCCGCGCCTAATCTCCGGCCAGCTGCCCTTCTGGCCGGGGACCGATGCCGTTCAGTTCTTTTAAAGTCAACGAGTCGCCCGAGTCGTTTCGACGGCGGCACAGCCCGGCGGGGCGGCTGGCGCGCTTTGCCGAATGGCGGCTGGCGACGATCCGCTCGCGCTCGGTGGTGACGATCGGCTGCGCGCTCGTTGAGGCGCTGCTGCACTCGGCGGTCTGGGGCGCTGTTATGATGGCGGTCATCCTGGTGGGCGAGGTCCTCGATGCCTTCGTGCTGCGCCGGGTGGTCCGCGCGCTGGCCGCAAGATCGGAGCCTTTGGGGCGGCTGCGGCTGAAGACGGTCCTCTCCGGCGCGCTTCAGGCGGGGTCTGTCGCGGCGGGCGGGGTGATCCTCTGGTTCGGCGATCCGGCCCCACCGGCGGCGTTCCTGGCGGTGGCCTTCCTGATCGGGGCGATCCTGAACGCGGGCGTCGCGGTCAACCATTGCCCGCTCCCGGCGCTCAGTCGGCTGGCAATCCTCTGCGGGACGCTCCTGGGCCTTTTCCTGCACTCTTTCGCCAGCGGTCACATCTCGGGGGATGTGCTGTTGGGCACGGCGCTCGCGACGGCGCTCCTGCTCTACTGGGTGGCGATCTTCGTGCGCAACATCTGGCGCAGCGAAAGCGTCAACATGCGCGCGGGCGAGGCCTACGTCAAAGGCTGCGAGGCGATGGCCGCGGCCCGGGCCGAGCTCGAGGCGCGGCAGGCGGCGCTGACGCTCTTGTCCGAGGTCGCCGAGCATATGCGCGACACGGTGATCATCTGCGACGCCGAGGGGACGGTGAGCTGGGTAAACCGGGCGTTCACCGCGACAACCGGGTTCACGGCCGAGGAGATCATCGGCCATCCCCCGGGCGAGGTCCTGAACGCCGAGGGAACGGACCTGGCGGTCGCGGCCTCGATCGGGCAGGCGATGCGCGAAGGGCGGCCCCTGCGCACGCGCATCCTGAATTCCAGCCGATCGGGGCGGGAGCTTTGGATGGAGGTCCAGACCAACCCGATCCTCGACGCGGACGGGCGGGTCCTCAGGACGATCTCGGTCGAGCGCGACGTGACCGAGGACCAGCGGCGCGCCGAGGAGCTTGCCGCCGCGCGCGAGGCGGCGGAACGCAGCGCGCAGTCGAAATCCGAGTTTCTCGCGACCATGAGCCACGAGATCCGCACGCCGATGAACGGGGTTGTCGGGATGGCCGATCTTCTCTGCGAGGCGGACCTGCCGGGCGATCTGGGGCTTTATGCCGAGACCATCCATCAATCGGCCGAGCTGCTCTTGCGGGTGATCAACGACGTGCTCGATCTCTCCAAGCTCGACGCCGATCAGATGAGCATCGCCGAGGTGGATTTCGATCTGCGCGCCGTGATCGAGGACGTGGCGCTGTTGCTGGAGCCGCAGGCGCGCTCCAAGGGGCTGCGGTTCGAGGTCGAGATGGCGCAGGACCTGCCCGGCGCGGTTTCGGGCGACGACGGGCGGCTACGGCAGATCCTCTTCAACCTCGTCGGCAACGCGATCAAGTTCACCTCCCGGGGTTCGGTCCGGATCGAAGTTGCGGCGCGCGGGCAGGCGGAGGACGCCACGCTCGAGGTCGCGGTCACGGATACCGGGATCGGCATCGCGCGGGAGAGCCGCGAGGCGATCTTCGAGAAATTCGGCCAGGCGGGACCGAGCGTGTCGCGGGAGTTCGGCGGAACCGGGCTCGGGCTGACGATCTCGCGGCTTCTGGCGCGGAAGATGGGCGGCGATGTCGAGCTCGATCTCCACCACGGACCGGGCGCGCGGTTCGTCCTGAGCCTGCCTCTCACGCCTGCGCGGGGCAACGAGGGTGCGGAGCGCGCGGAACCCGAGATCGAGGAGGACCGGCTCGCGCAGCTCGACGTGCTGGTGGCCGAGGACAACCGGACCAACCGCCTTCTGGTCGAGAAATACCTGCACGACCGGGTGGCGCATCTGCGCTTCGCGCAGGACGGCGCCGGGGCGCTCGCGCTGATCCGCGCGCGGGTCCCGGATGTGGTGCTGATGGACATGAGCATGCCGGTGATGGGCGGGCTCGAAGCGACGCGCGCGATCCGGGCAGGTCCGGGGCCGCAACCGGTGATCGTGGCGCTCACGGCCAATGCCTTTGCCGCGGATCGCGACGCCTGCCGCGCCGCCGGGATGGACGGGTTCCTGTCGAAACCGCTCCGCCGCGACGCGCTCCTGCGCGAGCTCTCGCGGCTTACCCCGCCCGCGCGGGTCGCATGTGCGCTTTGACTGGGGGGCGAAACTCTGTATGACCGGGGGCGCCCGATCCGCTTACAGGCCTGCGACCGTTGGATATTGCGACAAGAGTTTGGAATCACAAGTGGAAGATCGATCCGATCGTCCGCTCGCTGATCGACACGGATTTCTACAAGCTGCTGATGTGCCAGTCGGTGTTCCGCAACAAGCCGGACACCCAGGTCACCTTCTCGCTGATCAACCGCAGCGCCCATGTGCCGCTCGCCAAGCTGATCGACGAGGGCGAGCTGCGCGAACAGCTCGATCACATCCGTCACCTGTCGCTCAGCCGCGGCGAATCGACCTGGCTGCGGGGCAACACCTTCTACGGTCAGCGGCAGATGTTCCGCCCCGATTTCATGGAATGGTTCGAGGCGCTGCGGCTGCCGCCCTACCATCTCGAGCGGGTCGGCGATCAGTACGAGCTGACCTTCGAGGGCGCCTGGCCCGAGGTCATGCTCTGGGAGATCCCGGCGCTCGCGGTGCTGATGGAGCTGCGCGGGCGAGCGGTTCTGAACACGCTCGGCAAGTTCGAATTGCAGGTTCTCTATGCCCGTGCGATGACCAAGCTCTGGGAAAAGATCGGGCGGCTGCGCGAGATCGAGGATCTCCGGATCGCCGATTTCGGCACCCGGCGGCGGCACAGCTTCCTCTGGCAGGACTGGTGCGTGCAGGCGATGACCGAAGGGCTGGGCGACCGCTTCGTCGGCACGTCGAACTGCCTGATCGCCAAGAGCCGCGACCTGGAGGCGATAGGGACCAACGCGCATGAGCTGCCGATGGTCTATGCGGCGCTGGCCGATGACGACGAGAGCCTGGCGCGAGCGCCCTACGAGGTTCTGGCCGATTGGCACGAGGAGCATTCGGGCAATCTGCGGATCATCCTGCCCGACACCTACGGAACCGACGGGTTCCTGACGCGCGCGCCGGATTGGCTGGCGGGCTGGACCGGCATCCGCATCGATTCCGGCGATCCCGAAACGGGGGCGGAGATGGCGATCCGCTGGTGGAAGGAGCGCGGCGAGGATCCGCGCGAGAAGCTGATCATCTTCTCCGACGGACTCGACGTCGACAAGATCGAGGCGCTGCACGCGAAATTCTCGGGACGGGTACGGCTGTCCTTCGGCTGGGGCACGCTCCTGACCAACGATTTTCGCGGCCTGACCAAGGACGACCGGCTCGCGCCGTTCAGCCTTGTCTGCAAGGCGGTCGCGGCCGAGGGACGTCCGACGGTGAAGCTGTCGGACAACCCGGCCAAGGCGATGGGTCCGGCGGATCAGATCGCGCGCTACAAGCGGGTCTTCGACGTGGGCCCGCAGGTGGCGATGCCGGTCGAGGTCTGAGCGGGGGTCCCCACCGGCGCCGAAATCCGGACCGGATTTCGCGCGGATTTCGCATCGAAATCCGCCTCCGGGCTCAGCCGTAATAGCCTTTGTACCAGTCGACGAACGCGGCGATGCCGTCGCGCACCGAGGTCTCGGGGGCATAGCCGGTGAGAGAGCGCAGAAGCTCCGCATCGGCCCAGGTCGCGGGCACGTCGCCTTTCTGCATCTCCATCATGTTGCGCCGGGCCGTCACGCCGAGGGCGCGCTCGATCTCCTCGACGAAATCGAGAAGCCGTACGCTCGTGGAATTGCCGATATTGACCACGCGCCAGGGCGCGGCGGGGGAGAGCGTGTCGCCCTCGACGGGCGGCGCATCGAGATCGGGCACCGCGTCGATCAGAAGCCGGATCGCGCGGACGAGATCGGCGACATAGGTGAAGTCGCGGAACATGTCGCCATGATTGTAGATGTCGATCGGTTCGTCCGCCCGCATCGCGCGCACGAACTTGAAGAGCGCCATGTCGGGCCGCCCCCAGGGGCCATAGACGGTGAAGAAGCGGAACATCGTCGTGGGCAGCGCCCAGAGATGCGCATAGGCGTGGCTCATCGCCTCGTTGGCCTTCTTGGTCGCGGCGTAGAGCGTCAGCGGGTGGTCGGTGCGGTCGGTCTCGGCATAGGGCAGGTCGGTGTTGGCGCCGTAGACCGAGGAGGTCGAGGCCATCAGCAGATGCTCCACGGCCAGCTCGCGCGCCGCCTCCATCACGTTGAAGGTGCCGGTGAGATTGGCGTCGACATAGGCGCGCGGGTTTTCGAGCGAGTAGCGCACGCCGGCCTGCGCGGCGAGATGCACGATGACATTCGGCTCGGCGGCGCGGGCCGCCGCCATCACCGCCTCAGCATCCTCGAGCATCGTCTCGGTCGCGGTGAAGCCCGGCGATTGCAGGAGCATCTCGTGGCGCCGCCGCTTGAGCCTCACGTCGTAGTAATCGGTCATCCCGTCGAGCCCGTGCACCTGCCAGCCCTCGTCCAGCAGCAGGCGCGCCAGGTGATAGCCGATGAACCCGGCGCTGCCGGTGATGAACGCACGACGCATGGGCAAGCTCCCGTTCCCTCGCCTCCCTTCTGCCCCAGCCCGCCCCCGGCTGTCCACGGGGGCTGTCGGCGCGGCGGTTTGGCGCTTTTCAGCGCGGGCGGCGGCAGCTAAAGGGGAGCGCGGGGAGAAGGACGGAGACAATGAACCAGATCGCGCCGCAGCCGGGCATCATGGAGATCGCGCTTTACCAGGGCGGCAAGGCCTCGGTCGAGGGCGTGTCGAACGTGATCAAGCTCAGCTCGAACGAGAACCCCTTCGGTCCCTCGGAGGCCGCGCAGGAAGCCGTGCGCCGCGCCGCGCGCGAGATGCATCGTTATCCCTCCACCGATCATGCCGAGCTGCGCGCCGCCATCGCCGAGGTTCACGGGCTCGACGCCCGGCAGATCATCTGCGGCGTGGGATCGGACGAGATCATCCATTTCCTCTGTCAGGCCTATGCCGGTCCCGGCGACGAGGTGATCCACACAGAGCACGGCTTCGCGATGTATCGCATCTCGGCGCTGGCGGCGGGGGCGACCCCGGTCGAGGTGCCCGAGCAGGAGCGCGTGACCGATGTCGATGCGATCCTCGCGGCGGCGGGTCCGAAGACGAAGCTGGTCTTTCTCGCCAATCCCAACAACCCGACCGGCACGATGATCGGCCTCGCCGAGATCGAGCGTCTGGCCGAGGGGCTGCCGCCGCAGGCGATTCTGGTGCTCGACGGCGCCTATGCCGAGTATGTCGAGGGCTATGATGGCGGCGCGGCTCTGGCGGGGTCGCGGTCCAACGTGGTGATGACCCGCACCTTCTCGAAGCTCTACGGGCTGGGCGGCATGCGGGTCGGCTGGGGCTACGGCTCGCAAGAGATCATCGACGTGCTGAACCGCATCCGGGGGCCGTTCAACCTGTCGACCGTGGCCCTGGCCGCGGCCGAGGCGGCGATCCGCGACACGGCCTATGTCGAGCGCTGCCGGTCCGAGAACACGCGTCTGCGGAACTGGCTGGCCGAGGCGCTGGCCGAGCATGGCGTGCCGTCGGACGCCTCGACCGCGAATTTCGTGCTGGCGCGCTTCGGCTCGCCCGAGGAAGCCGCCGCCTGCGACGCGTTCCTGCAGTCCGAGGGGCTGATCGTGCGGCGTGTCGCGGGCTACAACCTGCCCGCCGCTCTGCGGATCACCGTCGGGGACGAGCCCTCCTGCCGCCGGGTGGCGCATGTGATCGGGCGGTTCAAGGCGGGCGAGCGATGAGCGACGGGCCGGTCTACGAACGGGTCGCGCTGATCGGCCTGGGGCTGATTGCCTCGTCGATGTTCTGGGCGATGAAGCGTGGAGGTGTCGCGGGTCACGTCAGCGGCTACGCCCGCTCCGAGGCCACGCGCGACACCGCACGGCGGATCGGGCTTTGCCACACGGTCTGCGACAGCATCGCCGAGGCGGTGGCGGACGCCGATCTCGTCGTGCTGGCGGTGCCGGTCGGCGCGATGGGCGCGGTCGCGGCCGAGATCGCGCCGCATCTGAAGCCGGGCGCGACGGTCACCGACGTGGGCTCGGTCAAGCGCACGGTGATCACCGAGGTCGGGCCGCACCTGCCCGAGACGGTGCATTTCATCGCCGGTCACCCGCTGGCCGGGACCGAGCATTCGGGGCCGGAATCGGGCTTCTCGACGCTCTTCGACAACCGGTTCACCCTGCTGGTGCCGGTCGAGGGCACCGATCCCGAGGCCGTCGCGCGGCTTCGGACCTTCTGGGAGCGGCTCGGGGCGCGGGTTGAGGAGATGGATGCGGAGCATCACGATCTCGTCCTCGCGGTGACATCGCACACGCCGCACCTGATCGCCTACACGATGGTGGGCGTGGCCGACGATCTCAGGCGCGTGACCGACAGCGAGGTCATCAAGTATTCCGCCGCGGGCTTCCGGGATTTCACCCGGATCGCCGCCTCCGATCCGACGATGTGGCGCGATGTCTTCCTGAACAACAAGGAAGCGACGCTCGAAATTCTCGGGCGGTTCACCGAGGAGCTGTTCGCGCTCCAGCGGGCGATCCGCACCGGCGATGGCGACATGCTGTTCGACTATTTCACCCGCACGCGCGCGATCCGGCGGGGCATTCTCGAGGCGGGTCAGGATATCGACGCCCCGGATTTCGGCCGCGCCAAGGTGGAGCGGTGAGGCGGCTCGGCCTCCTTCTCGCCTTGCTTGCGGCCTGGCCGGCCGAGGCCAGCCTGCGCCCGGTGGCGCGGCCCGATACGACCCCGGCCGTGGTCGATGTGACGCTCGGCTCGCGGCTCGGAGAGCGGCGGCCGGAGATGCGCCCGGAGATCTTCGAGGCGGCGCTCGCGGCCAAGATCGTCGCGCGGATGCAGCGGCTCGAGCCGGTGCCGCGGGACGAGCCGCTCGAGAGCTTTCCAGGCTTCGATGTCGATATCCGCGCCTTCGCCGATGCCACGCCCCAGGCGGTCCGCCTGACCCTGCGCCCGACGAAGCGCAGCGAGGCGCTGGTGCAGAAGGTGATGGCCAAGCGGCGCGAAACGATGCGCGGCGCGATCTGCGGCGACCCGGATATCCAGGGCGAGGCGGTGGGCTACGTGCCGGGGCGGCTCTCGGCCTGCGGGATCCAGGATGCGGTCAAGGTGCGCTCGGTCGCGGGCGTTCCGCTCAGCCAGGAGGCGCTGATCGACTGCACGACCGCCCGCGCGCTCAACCAGTGGGTCGCACGCGCGGTGAAGCCCGCGGTCGGCAATGCTGGCGGCGGGGTCAGCCAGATCAGGATCGCCGCGCATTACGCCTGCCGGACGCGCAACAACCAGCCGGGTGCGAAGATCTCGGAGCACGGCAAGGGCCGCGCCGTCGATATCTCGGCGATCCGGCTCAGGGACGGGACGATGCTGACGGTTCTGGGGGGCTACCGGACCCAGAACCAGGGGCCGATCCTGCAGAGGATGTACAAGGCGGCTTGCGGGATCTTCGGCACGACGCTCGGTCCCGATTCGGACCGATACCATCAGGATCACTTTCATTTCGACACAGCCCGCTACCGCTCGGGCAGCTATTGCGGGCGCTGAGCGCCGCGTCAGTCGGGCACGATGGTGCGGCCTTTCTCGGTCGCGGCGTCGAGCGCGGCCTCCACGTCCCTGGCGGTTCCGGACGCGCGGAGAACCTCCATCCCGGCGGCGGTGGTTCCGGCATAGTCGATCATCGCCTGGACCTGTTGGGCGGGGCTTGACCGGTCTTCGGAGAGAATCGTGCCCGCGGAGAGGAAGAGCTGGCGGGTGGCGGCAAGCGCCACGTCTTCGGGGATGCCCCGCGCCACGGCCCAGCCTGACAGACATTCGGCCCAGAACGCGACAAAGCCCGGCACCGGGCCGGTCATGGCGGTGAAGAGGTCGATCTGCGCTTCGTCCGTCAGTCGCGCAGTGAGGCCGCAGGGTGCGAAGAGTGCCTCGGCCAGCGCAAGGTCGATGTCGGTCGCGGACGGGCCGGGAACGAGCGGCGAGAAGGCAAGGCCGCGCGCGGCGGCGGGGCTCGACATCGCGCGGATCGTGGCGCGGGCGCGGGTGATCCGGGCGAGGCGGTCGAGCGTCAGGCCCGCGACGACCGAAATCACCAGTTTGCCGCTGGCGTCGAGGCTAAGGTCAGGGATCGCGGCAGGCGGAACCGAGAGCAGGATCACCTCTGCGCGGGCGGCGAGTTCGGCATTGTCGGCGGTGACCGCGACACCGGGCCAACCGGCGAGCGCAGGGGCCTGCCCGGAGCGGGCCGAGACGATCAGGCGCGCTTGCGGGTGGCCTGCGCTCAGGAGCGCGGTCGCGATGGCGCTGCCGAGCGCGCCCGCGCCGCCGACGATCCCGATGGTGGTGCTGTCGAGCGCCATGATGCCTATCCCCCGTCCGGTCCTGAGAAGACCCTAGGGAGCTGGCGCAGGTTTGGCGAGGATCAGCTGCCGTCCGCCGGAGCCGTCTCCATCAGCGCGTCGAGCACCGCCAGGGCATCTTCGGACGCCCAGTCGGCATCGCCCTGAAGCCGGGCGACCTCCTGTCCCTCGGGGTTCAGGATCACCGTGACGGGCAGGCCCAGCACCGCCATCTCGCGGGCCAGCGCCGAGTTCGGATCGCGGTGGAGCGGCAGGTTGGTGACGCCGATCTCGTCGAAGAAGCTCTTCATCGCCGGGGGCGGGTTGCGGCCGGTGGCGATGGTCAGCACCTCGAAATCGTCGCCGCCAAGGCGCTCCTGCAACTCGGCGAGCTGCGGCATCTCCTTGCGGCAGGGGGCGCACCAGGTCGCCCAGAAGTTCAGGAGCACCCATTTGCCTTCATACTCGGCGAGCGACAGCTCGGCGCCATCGAAATCGGTGAAGCCCGCGCTGCCCGCGTCTTTCGGCTCGGAATGGAAGTTCAGCTTCTTCATGTCGCCCGCGCGCAGGGCCTCGGCCTCGGTGACGCCCGCGAGCGCCGGATTTGCAAGGCCGAGGGTCGCGGTATAGAGGAGCGCCAGCAGCAGTTTCTTCATTCTTCCTCCGGGGACATGCCCATGTCAGACAAGACCTCGAACCAGATGTGGGGCGGCCGTTTCTCGGCCGGGCCCGACGAGATCATGGAGGCGATCAACGCGTCGATCGGGTTCGACAAGCGGCTCGCCTCGCAGGATATTGCCGGTTCGAGGGCCCATGCCGCCATGCTCGGCGCCACGGGCATCGTGGAAGCTAGCGACGTGGAGGCGATCCGGGAAGGGCTTCTCACGGTCATGTCAGAGATCGAGGCCGGGGAGTTCGCCTTTTCGCCCGCGCTCGAGGACATCCACATGAACGTGGAGGCGCGGCTGAAGGAGATCGTGGGCCCCGCCGCCGGGCGGCTCCACACCGCGCGGTCCCGCAACGACCAGGTGGCGACGGATTTCCGGCTCTGGGTCCGCGAGCGGCTGGACCAGACCGAAGAGCAGCTCCTGGCGCTTCTGCGCGCGCTCCTGGCGCAGGCCGAGGCCGGGGCCGAGTGGGTGATGCCGGGCTTCACGCATCTGCAGACCGCGCAGCCGGTGACCTGGGGCCATCACATGATGGCCTATGTCGAGATGTTCGGCCGCGACCTCAGCCGGGTGCGCGATGCGCGGGAGCGGATGAACGAATGCCCCTTGGGCGCCGCGGCGCTGGCGGGGACCTCGTTCCCGATCGACCGGGAGATGACGGCGCAGGCGCTGGGCTTCGACCGCCCTTCGGCCAATTCGCTCGACGCGGTGTCGGACCGGGATTTCGCGCTGGAGTTCCTGTCGGTCGCCTCGATCGCGGCGATGCACCTGTCGCGCTTCGCCGAAGAGCTGGTGATCTGGTCCTCGGCGCAGTTCCGCTTCGTGACGCTGTCGGACCGGTTCTCGACCGGGTCGTCGATCATGCCGCAGAAGAAGAACCCCGACGCGGCCGAGCTGATCCGCGCCAAGGTGGGGCGCATCTTCGGGGCGAATGTGGCGCTGATGATGGTGATGAAAGGCCTGCCCTTGGCCTATTCCAAGGACATGCAGGAGGACAAGGAACAGGTCTTCGACGCGGCCGACACCCTCGCGCTGGCGCTTGCGGCGATGGAGGGCATGGTGCGCGACATGACCGCGAACCGCCCGGCGCTGGAGCGCGCGGCGGCGAGCGGGTTTTCGACCGCGACCGACCTGGCGGACTGGCTGGTGCGGGTTCTGGGCCTACCTTTCCGTGAAGCGCATCACGTCACCGGCGCGCTGGTGGCGCGGGCCGAGGCCAAGGGCTGCGACCTGCCGGAGCTGACGCTCGCGGAGATGCGCGAGGTCCATGAGGGCATCACCGAGGAGGTCTTCGGGGTGCTCGGCGTGGAGAACTCGGTCGCGAGCCGGGTGAGCTATGGCGGCACCGCGCCGCTGCGGGTGAAGGAACAGGTGGCGAGATGGTCCGAGCTTCTGGGATGATGGCGGCGCTTTTGGCGCTTGCGGTGCTGGCGGGCTGCGGCGCCGATGGCGAGCCGGTGCGGCCCACCTACGGGGCGACGGTGTCGGTCGGCTCGGACGGGGTCCGGACCGGCGCTTCGGTCGGGCTCAGGAAGGGTCCGCTGAGCGTGGGGCTCGGGCTGTGACGGCCCACGGGCTGAGACCGCTCTGGCTGGCGCTGGCGCTTTGGGGCGCGGTGCATCCGATGTGGTATTTCCTGAGCTACATGGCGGGGAACGGCTGGTCGCTCGGGGCGCTGATCGACGCCTGGTACGTGAACGCCTCGACCACCGGGCTCGTCTGGGACCTGACCATCGCGGCGATCACGCTGACGCTCTGGATCCTCGCCGAGGTCGCGGTGCGGCGGAATTGGGAGGCGCTCCTGGCGATCCCGGCGATCTACTGCATCGGGGTGAGCTGCGGGCTGCCGCTCTATCTCTACTTCCGTTCGAAGCCGGTGGGCTGAGGCGGGGCGGGGTTTATAGGGGGCGCTGCCCCCTCTTGGCCTTCGGCCAATTCACCCCCGGCGGTATTTGGGAAAAAGAGAAGCAGGGGCGGGGGCGCGCCGGTCCCCGGGTGGGGGAATCTTTTCCGGCGGGGTTCCTCCGGCGGCGCATCTGCGCTAGAGCGCGCGCGGTCTGGCGGAGGTGTGCATGGATCATTTTCTCTATCGCGACGGTGTGCTGCATGCCGAGGATGTCTCGCTTCTGGACATCGCGGCCTCGGTCGGCACCCCGGCCTATGTCTATTCCACCGCGACGCTGACGCGGCATTTCCGGCTCTTCGACGAGGCGCTCGAGGGCATGCCGCATCTTGTCTGCTACGCGATGAAGGCGGCCTCGAACCAGGCGATCCTGAAGACGCTGGCGGCGCTCGGCGCGGGCATGGATGTGGTCTCGGGCGGCGAATATGCGCGGGCCCGGGCGGCGGGTGTGCCGGGCGAGCGGATCGTCTTTTCCGGCGTCGGCAAGACCGAGGAGGAGATCCGCGCGGCGCTCGAGGGCGGAATCCGTCAGTTCAATGTCGAGAGCGAGCCGGAGCTTCTGGCGATCAGCCGGATCGCGGCGTCGATGGGCGTGCGCGCGCCGGTGACGCTCCGGGTCAATCCCGACGTGGACGCCAAGACCCATGCCAAGATCGCGACGGGCAAGTCCGAGAACAAGTTCGGCATCCCGATCGCAAAGGCGCGCGCGGTCTATGCCGAGGCCGCGGCGCTGCCGGGGATCGAGGTGATCGGGATCGACGTGCATATCGGGTCGCAACTGACCGATCTGGCGCCCTTCGAGGCGGCCTATCGCAAGGTCGCCGATCTGACCGCCGCCCTGCGCAACGACGGGCATGACATCCGGCGGCTCGATCTCGGCGGGGGTTTGGGGATCCCCTATACACGCTCGAACGAGGCGCCGCCGCTTCCGACCGAATACGGCGCGCTGATCAAGCGCACCGTGGGCGATCTCGGCTGCGAGGTGGAGATCGAGCCGGGGCGGCTTATCGCCGGGAACGCCGGGATCCTCCTGTCGCGGGTGATCTACGTGAAGGAGGGCGAGGGGCGCCGGTTCCTGATCCTCGACGCGGCGATGAACGACCTGATCCGGCCCGCCATGTATGACGCCTGGCACGATATCGTGCCGGTGATCGAGCCGCAGCCGGGGCATGAGCGGACGGTTTACGACATCGTCGGGCCGGTCTGCGAATCGGGCGATACCTTCGCGAAGTCGCGCGAGATGCCCGAATTGAAGGCAGGCGACCTCGTCGCCTTCCGGTCGGCGGGGGCCTATGGCGCGGTGATGTCGAGCGAGTACAACACGCGTCCGCTTGTGCCCGAGGTCCTGGTGAAAGACGATCACCATGCCGTCATCCGGGCGCGGCCAAGCTTTGACGAAATCATTTCGCGCGATACTGTTCCGGAATGGCTGTGAGGTGATGCGTCTCATGGCCGGGACCCGGAAGGAGGCCCAGCCAGAGAGCGCATGACGGAACCGACCCCCACCGCCTCTGCGATCCTGCACGAGATCCGACGGCCCCTGGCGCTGACCCGCGCCGGGATGGTCGCCGAACGCGTCGTGCGCGCGTTCTGGCCGCTCTGGTCGGTCGCCTTCGTGGCGCTGGCGGCGCTGATGCTCGGCGTTCAGGACATGGTGCCGGTCGAAGCGGTCTGGGCGGCAGGGGTGGTCGTCGTTGTGGCGGCGGTCTGGGCGCTCTGGCGCGGGCTCGTGCGGTTCCGGCTGCCGAGCCGCGAGCAGGCGGTGATGCGGCTCGACGCGACGATGGCCGGGCGGCCGATCATGACCTCGCTCGACGCGCAGGCCATCGGCGGCGGCGACGCGGCCTCCGAGGCCGTGTGGCGCGCGCACCAGGCGCGGATGCGGACGCGGCTGAAAAGCGCGCGGGCGCCGGAGCCCGATCTGCGGGTCGCTTCGGCCGATCCCTTCGCGCTCCGCTATGTGGCGCTTCTGGCGCTGTCGGTCGCGATCCTCTTCGGGTCGGTGATGCGGGTCTCTTCGGTGACCGGCATGGGGCCGGGCGGGACGGAGATCGCGGCGGGGCCGACCTGGGAGGGCTGGATGGAGCCTCCGGGCTACACGCGGCTGCCGGCGGTTTACCTGAACGATATCTCCGACCCCGAGATCGAGGTGCCCGAGGCCGCGCGGATCACGCTTCGGATGTACGGCCCCGAGGGCGCGCTGAGCGTGACAGAGAGCGTCTCGGGGCGGCCTCTGCCCGAAGAGGGCGATGTGGCGACGGCGCAGGAGTTCGAGGTCGCGCGGTCGGGTCGGCTGGCCATCGACGGGCCGGGCGGGCGCGCCTGGGACCTGGCGATGATGCCGGATGACGGGCCCGAGGTCGGGTTCGACGGCGAATGGGAGGCCAGCTACGAGGGCGAGGCCTCGCTGCCCTTCGCCGCCAGGGACGATTTCGGCGTGGTCGACGGTGTGGCGCGGATCGAGCTGGCGTTGGGCGAGGTCGATCGTCGCTTCGGGCGCGTGATCGCGCCGGAGACGCGGCAGGTCATCGAGGTGCCCCTGCCGATGCCGATCGCCGGAAGCCGGGCCGAGTTTTCCGAGAAACTGGTCGAGAATTTCTCGAAGCATCCCTGGGCCAACCTGCCGGTGACCGTCGATCTGCGGGTGAGCGATGCCGCCGGGCAGGAGAGCGAGATCGCGACCGAGGTGCGGGTGCTGCCGGGGCGGCGCTTCTTCGATCCGATGGCGGCGGCGGTGATCGAGCTGCGACAGTCGCTGCTGTGGAACCGCCAGAACGCGCGGGACGTGGCGATGATCCTGCGCGCGATCAGCTACCAGCCGGACGATGTCTTCCGCAAGCCGGGGCAGTATCTGCAGCTGCGCGAGGTCCTGCGCCGGATCGAGGCCGAGACCGGCATGGACGAGGCGACCCGCGACGAGATCGCCGAGGCGATGTGGGAGCTGGCGCTGGTGCTCGAAGAGGGCGATCTGCAGGACGCGCTGGAGCGGCTGCAGCGGGCGCAGGACCGGCTGGCCGAGGCGATGAAGAACGGCGCCTCCGAGCAGGAGATCGCGGAGCTGATGCAGGAGCTGCGGGAGGCGACGGACGAGTATCTGCGCCAGCTCGCGCGCCAGCAGCAGCAGGAAGGCAACGAGAACGGCATGGCCCAGAACCAGCAGGGCGAGCAGCAGGAGATGCAGCAGCTTGATCTGCAGGCGATGATGGATCGCATCCAGGAGCTGATGGAGCAGGGCCGCATGGCCGAGGCGCAGCAGGCGCTCGAAGAGCTGCGTCAGATGATGGAGAACATGCAGGTCACCCAAGGCCAGGGGCAGGGGCAGCAATCGCCCGGCCAGCAGGCGATGGACGACCTGGCCGAGACGCTGCGCGATCAGCAGGGGCTGTCGGACGAGGCGTTCCGCGATCTGCAGGAGCAGTTCAATCCCGGACAGCAGGGCCAGCAGCAGCAGGGACAGCAGGGCCAGCAGGGGCAGGGTCAGCAGGGCCAGCAGGGCCAGGGGCAGGGCGATCAGCAGGGTCAGGATGGCCAGGGTGGTCAGTCGATGCAGGAGAGCCTTGAGAACCGTCAGCGCGCGCTCCGGCAGGAACTGAACCGCCAGCGCCAGAACCTGCCGGGTCAAGGCTCGGAGTCTGGTCGTGCGGCGCGCGAGGCCTTGGAAGGTGCCGAGGACGCGATGGAGGGGGCCGAACAGGCCTTGCGCGAGGGCGATCTGCCCGAGGCCATTGATCGCCAGTCCGAGGCGATGGAGGCGCTCCGCGAAGGTCTGCGCAATCTCGGCGAGGCGCTGGCCGAGGAGCAGGGCCAGCAGGGTCAGCCCGGCCAGGAAGGCCAGGCGCAGGGCTCCGAACCGGGCCAGCAGCGCGATCCGCTCGGGCGCGATACGGGCTCGAACGGGCAGATCGGCACCGACGAGGGCATGCTCCAGGGCGAGGATGTCTACCGCCGGGCGCGCGAGCTTCTGGACGAGATTCGCCGCCGCACCGGAGATGGCGAGCGGCCCGATGTCGAGCTTGAGTACCTGGAGCGTCTGCTCGACCGTTTCTGAGCGAAATCAGAGCCAAACCGATCCGGATTATCTAATGCTTCCCGCTTCTCACCGGTGGGACATGCTTCTAGTCTCCGCCGATGGGCGGCCTCGTTCGGTCGCGCTGGACAAAAATGATTATACCGTATAATGATTGTCGCAAGGACGGTCCCGAGGGACCGGTCGCGACATGGGAGGACACACATGCTTCGCAGAACGATGATCGGCGCCGCGGGCGCACTTCTGGGCTTTGGGCTCGGCGCGAGCGCGGCCTTGGCGCAGGAGGTGACGCTCCGGCTGCACCAGTTCCTGCCCGCGCAGGCGAACGTGCCGGCCAAGATCCTCGATCCCTGGGCCGACAAGATCGAGGCCGAGAGCGAGGGTCGGATCAAGATCGAGCGCTATCCTGCCATGCAGCTTGGCGGCACGCCGCCGCAGCTGATGGACCAGGTGATCGACGGCGTGGCCGATATCGTCTGGACGCTGCCGGGCTACACGCCGGGCCGCTTCCCGCGCACCGAGGTGTTCGAGCTGCCCTTCACCTCGCTCGACAGCGGCGCGACGAGCCGCGCCTACTGGACGCTGGGCGAAGAGACGATGTTCGATGAGGATTTCAAGGACATCAAGGTTCTGGGGCTCTGGGTGCATGGCCCGGGCCTGATCCACTCGAAGAACCCGATCGTTTCGGTCTCCGACCTGAACGGCGTCAAGCTGCGCGCCCCGACCCGCGTGACCAACGGGATGTTCGAGCGTCTCGGCGCGACCCCGATCGGCATGCCGGTTCCGGCGGTGCCCGAGGGGCTGTCGAAGGGCGTGATCGACGCCACGGTGATCCCGTGGGAGGTGACCGGCGCGCTGAAGGTGCCGGAGCTGGTGACCAACCATCTCGAGTTCGGGCTGCCCGCGCTCTATGTCGCAACCTTCGTCCTGGCGATGAACAAGGACCGCTACGAGGCGCTGCCGGACGATCTGAAGAAGGTGATCGACAACAATTCCGGTCTCGAGTTCTCGGGCAATGCCGGGGCGCAGATGCAGGCCGACGACGCGCCCGAGCGCGCCAAGGCGCTCGAACTCGGCAACACCGTGACCACGCTGACCGAAGAGCAGGTCGCCGAGTGGCGCGAGGCCGCGGCGCCCACCAGCGACGCCTGGGTCGAGGAGATGACCGGGGCCGGCATGGACGGTGCCGCTCTGCGCGCCCGCGCTCTCGAGCTGATCGACCAGTTCGCCGAGAACTGATCCGGCGCTTGCCGGGGTGCGGATGACCGCGCCCCGGCGTCACGAACATGGGGGGAGAGCCGATGCAACGGCTGGTGGAACTTCTCGCACGAGCGATGGCGATCCTCGGCGGGCTCATCCTGACGGCGCTCGTGGTGCTGACCTGTGTCAGCGTCCTCGGGCGGGGTCTGAATACGCTGGGACATTCGGGGTTCCTCGAAGGGCTCGCGCCGGGACTGGCGGCCGCGCTTCTGGGCACCGGTGTCGGTCCGGTCACGGGCGATTTCGAGCTGGTCGAGACCGGCGTCGCCTTCGCGATCTTCTCCTTCCTTCCGGCCTGCCAGTATTACGGCGCGCATGCGACGGTGGACGTCTTCACCTCGTTCCTGTCGCCCCGCGCGAACCGCGTCATCATCGCCTTCTGGGAGGTGGTCCTGGCGGCGGTGATCGTGCTGATCACCTGGCGGCTCTTCGAGGGCATGCAGGACAAGATGCGCTACGGCGAGACCTCGTTCCTGCTGCAATACCCGGTCTGGTGGGGCTACGCGGCGAGCCTCTTCGCGGCGGTGATCGCGTCGCTGGTCGCGATCTACTGCGCCGCGGCGCGCTGGATCGAGATCGTGACCGGCAAGCGGCTGATGCCTGCGGGCGAAGGAGCGGTACATTGACCAATCTCGAGCTGGGCTACCTGTCCTTTCCCGTCCTTCTGCTGATGATCTTCCTGCGCGCGCCCATCGGGCTCGCCATGCTCCTGTGCGGGATCGGCGGTCTGTGGATGGTGATCGGCACGCCGAACATGTTCATGTCGAAGCTGAAATCCGAGACCTACACGACGTTCTCGAGCTATTCGCTGACGATCATCCCGATGTTCCTCCTGATGGGGCAATTCGCGACCTTGTCGGGCATGTCCTCGTCGCTCTTCAAGGCGGCGGAAAGCTGGCTTGGCCACCGCAGGGGCGGTGTGGCGATGGCGGCGGTCGGAGCCTGCGCGGGCTTCGGCGCGATCTGCGGATCGTCGCTCGCGACCGCGGCCACGATGAGCCGGGTCGCCCTGCCGGAGCTGCGCCGCTACGGATATTCGGGCGGGTTCTCGACCGCGACGCTCGCGGCGGGCGGAACGCTCGGCATCCTGATCCCGCCCTCGGTGATCCTGGTGATCTACGCGATCCTGACCGAGCAGAACATCGCCAAGCTCTTCCTCGCGGCCTTCGTGCCGGGGGTCCTGGCGGCGGTCGGCTACATGATCACCATCTCGATCTACGTGCGCCTCAACCCCGACAGCGCCGGCACGCGCGAGCCCATGCCCTATGGCGAGCGCATCCGCGCGCTTCTCGATGTCTGGCCGGTGCTCCTGGTCTTCATGCTGGTCGTGGGCGGCATCTACCTGGGCTGGTTCACCCCGACCGAGGGCGCGGCCGTCGGCGCGGCCGGTACCGGCATCGCGGCGCTGCTGTCGGGCAATCTCAACTGGCAGATCTTCAAGGAGAGCATCATCGCGACGGCGACCTCGACCGCGATGATCTTCTTCATCGTGCTGGGCGCGGGGCTCTACAACTCGTTCCTGGCGCTGAGCCAGGTGCCGCAGGAGCTCTCGAACTGGGTGGTCAGCCAGGGCTTCAGCCCGTGGACGGTGCTGGCGATGGTCCTGGTGTTCTACCTCGCCTTCGGCTGCCTGATGGATTCGCTGTCGATGATCCTCCTGACGATCCCGATCTTCTTCCCGGTGATCTCGGTTCTGGATTTCGGGATGTCGGCCGAGCACATGGCGATCTGGTTCGGAATCCTGGTGCTGATCGTGGTGGAGGTCGGTCTGATCACGCCACCGGTGGGGATGAACCTCTTCATCATCAACTCGATGGATCGGCAGACCCCGATGGTCGAGACCTACAAGGCGGTGATGTGGTTCGTCACCTCGGACATTCTCCGGGTGATCCTTTTGGTGCTGTTCCCGGCGATCACCCTGTTCCTGATCGACTGACACAAAGGCTTTGGCCGGGCGGTGTCGCCCGGCCCCATGACGACAGACGGAAGACGAAGCAAAGGCGGATGGCATGAAGATCGAGGGATGCGGGGCGCTGGTCTCGGGTGGCGGCAGCGGACTGGGCGCGGCAACGGCGCGGGGTCTTGCGGCAGCGGGCGCGAGGGTCGCGGTTCTGGATTACAACCGCGAGGCCGCCGAGGCGGTCGCAGCCGAGATCGGCGGCATCGCCGTCGCCGCGGATGTGGGCGATGCCGACGCGGTCGGCGCGGCGGTCGCGGAGGCTCAGGACGCCTTGGGCGCGGAGCTCCGGATCGCGGTCAATTGCGCGGGCATCGGGCTTGCGGCGCGGATCGTCGGGCGCGAGGGCCAGCTGAGCTTCGATCTCTTCGACCGCACGATCCGGGTGAACCTCGCGGGCACCTATCACGTGATGAGCCACGCCGCGAAGGCGATGATGGCGCTGGAGCCTCTTGAGACCGGAGAGCGCGGCGTCGTCGTCAACACCGCCTCGGTCGCCTATCAGGACGGCCAGATCGGGCAATCGGCCTATTCGGCCTCGAAGGGTGCGATCGCCGCGATGACCCTGCCGGCGGCGCGCGAATTCGCGCGTGCCGGGGTCCGGGTCAACGCCATCGCGCCGGGGCTTTTCAACACGCCGATGATGGAAGGGCTGCCGCCCGAGACCGTCGCGGAGATCACCAAGAACATCCCGTTTCCGGCACGGCTCGGCCTGCCCGAGGAATACGGGCTGCTGGTCCGGCAGATCGTCGAGAACCCGTACCTCAATGGCGAGGTCATCCGGCTCGACGGCGCGACGCGGCTGCCGATCAAGTAAAGGGACAGAGATGAGCGAGACGATGCTGAAAATCGAGGTCGAGGCCCCCATCGCGGTCCTGACCATGAACCGCCCCGACAAGCGCAACGCGATGTGCGACGCGCTTCTCAACGAGATCGACGGGTTCTTCCGCGCGCCGCCGGAGGGCGTGAAGGTGGTCGTGCTGACCGGGACGGCGGGGCATTACTGCTCGGGGCTCGATCTGGCCGAGCACACCGCGCGCGACGCCGAGGGCACGATGCGCCATTCGCGCGGCTGGCACGAGGTCATGGAGCGGGTGCAGTTCGGCGGCCTGCCGGTGGTGTCGGCGATGTTCGGCGCGGTGATCGGCGGGGGCCTGGAGCTGGCCGCGGCGACGCATGTGCGCATCGCCGAGCCGTCGACGATCTTCCAGCTGCCCGAGGGGCGGCGCGGCATCTTCGTGGGTGGCGGCGCCAGCGTGCGGGTGGGCCGCATCCTCGGCGCCGACCGGATGATCGAGATGATGCTCACCGGGCGCAAATACAGCGCCGACGAGGGGCTGGCGCTCGGGCTTGCGCATTACTCCGTCGGCGAGGGCGAGGCGTTCGACCTGGCGATGGAGCTTGCAGGCAAGATCGCCCGGAACGCCCAGCTGTCGAATTACGTGATGATCCAGGCCCTCAGCCGGATCGAGGACATGTCGAAGCAGGACGGGCTTTTCACCGAGAGCCTCTGCGCGGCGCTGACCCAGACCAGCCCGGATGCGCAGGAGGGTCTTGCGGCCTTCCTCGAGAAACGGGCGCCGAGCTTCCGGTGAGCGAGGCCAGCGGAAAGAGCCGGAAGCAGGCGGCGCTCGACGCGCCGCTGGCGCGCTATGCGGGCTACCACCTGCGGCGCACCACCCGGCTTTTCCTGTCCGATGTCGCGCAGGTCCTGAAACCGCTCGGGCTCAGGATGATCACCTTTTCAACGCTCGCGACGATCAGCGGCGCGCCGGGCATCCGGCAATCCCGGCTGGCGAGCGTGCTGGCGGTGGAGAAGCCGAACCTCGTTGCGATCCTCGAAGAGCTGGAAGGGCGCGGGCTGATCCTGCGCGAGCGGCTCGAGAGCGACCGGCGGGTCTATGTGCTGAAGACGACCGCCGAGGGCGAGGCGCTGGTGCGCCAGGCCCATGACGCGGTCGAAGAGCATGAGGAGCGGCTGATGTCGCCGCTCGATGAAACGGAACGACGGACGCTGATCGAGATGCTCGCCAAGGTGCGGGCGGCGGCGTCGGAAGGATAGACGGGAGAGACAGTCCATGATCGACGTGAGCAAGGTGCGCGCCATCGACATCCACACCCATGCGGAAGAGCCGTGCGGGTGCCATGCGGACGATGGCTACGACGATCTGCAATCGACCATGGCCAAGTATTTCGGCGCGCCCTGGGACCATCCGCCGACGATCCCCGAGACCGCGGCGCATTTCCGCGAGCAGAACATCGCGGCGGTGATCTTTCCCGTCGATGCCGAGCGCGAGACCGGCTATCGGCGCTACTCGAACGACGAGGTGGCCGAGCAGGTCGCGCAGAACTCGGACATCCTGATCCCCTTCGCCTCGATCGATCCGCACAAGGGCAAGATGGGCGTGCGCGAGGCCAAGCGGCTGATCGCCGAATACGGGATCAAGGGGTTCAAGTTCCATCCGACGTTCCAGGGTTTCTACCCGAACGAACGGTTCTGCTACCCGCTTTACGAGGTGCTGGAAGAGGCCGGGTGCGTGGCGCTCTTCCACACCGGGCAGACCGGTGTCGGATCGGGCATGCCGGGCGGCAACGGGATGCGGCTCAAGTTCTCGAACCCGATGTATCTCGACGATGTCGCGGTGGATTTCCCCGATCTCAAGATCATCGCCGCGCACCCCTCTTTCCCCTGGCAGGAAGAGGCGCTGGCCGTCGCGCAGCACAAGCCCAACGTCTATATCGATCTCTCGGGCTGGTCGCCCAAGTACTTCCCGGAGATCCTCGTGCGCTACTGCAACTCGATCCTGAAGAAGAAAGTGCTCTTCGGGTCGGACTGGCCGATGATCACGCCGGAGCGCTGGCTCAACGATTTCGAGAAGATCGCGATCCGCGACGAGCTGCGCGAGGACATCCTCAAGAACAACGCGGCGCGGCTTCTGGGGCTGATCTGAGCGGGCTCAGGGATCGACCTTGCCGCGCAGCGCCTTGATCTCGCCGCGCTGCTTCTTGGCCTCGAGCCGCCTGCGCTTGGAGCCGAGCGTCGGTTTCGTGGGAATCCGGCGCTTGGGCTTCTCGGTCGCCTTCTGAACCAGCTCGGCCAGCCGGTCGCGGGCGATCTCGCGGTTGCGGGCCTGCGAGCGGGTCTCGTCGACCTGGATGACGACCGCGCCCTCCTTGGTCCAGCGCCGTCCGGCAAGCCGCTTGAGACGCGACTTCACCGGCGGCGGCAGGTTCGGCGAGCGCTCGGCCTCGAAGCGCAGCTCGACGGCGGTCGAGACCTTGTTCACGTTCTGCCCGCCCGGTCCCGAGGACCGGATGAACTGTTCGGTGATCTCCCAGTCCTCGATCTGGATGCGGTCGGTGATCCTCAGCATGGCGTCTCACATAGCGCAGCGCGCGGCGCGCGGCGAGGGCGCATCAAAAAGGGCCGCCCGGATCACCGCGCGGCCCTTTCGAGAATTCAGGAGGTGGGGCCGGTTAGGCGCACACCAATCCGGACGATCATCCGCCCAATAGGGGCTGCCCTAGGGGCGGGTCCTCCGGACTGTTCCGACACCTCTCTCCAATGCTTCTCTCGACACTGGATCACCTCCTTTCAGTTGTTGAACACAACATGATGGTGGCACGACCCGGTCGATCCGCAAAATGTTTTTTTCGCTCAGGCGAGGGATCGTTGTGTTCCTGCCCAGGAAACGATCATCCGGAACGGGACAAGAGCGATCAACGCGAGGCTCAGTTTCACCAGCCAGTCGGCCACGGCGAGCGACACCCAGAGCGGCACGACGGGGCCGACACCGAGGAGCGGAAGCGCCTCGCCGGCCCAGCTGACGTCATTGGCGGGCTCGATGAACGAGAGCGCGCCGGAGAAGGCGACGGTGAAGAAGATCGCGGTATCGACCGAGCTGCCGACCAGCGTCGAGACGAGCGGCGCGCGCCACCAGCGGCCCTGACGCAGGCGGTCGAAGATCGCCACGTCGAGAAGCTGCGCGGTCAGGAAGGCGAGGCCGGAGCCGAGGGCGATCCGGAGCGTGACGAGCGGGCCGAACTCGCCCACGATCTGGGTGCCGATGAGCGAGCAGATCACGCCGGTCACGAAGCCTGCGATCACCACCTTGCGGGCGGCGGGCGCGCCGTAGACGCGGTTCATCACGTCGGTGACCAGGAAGGCCAGCGGATAGGTGAAGGCGCCCCAGGTCAGCCATTGGCCGAAGAGGAACTGCACGAGAATGTTCGAGGCGACGACGATGGCCGCCATGGCAAGGATGCCGGGAAGATGGGCGCGGGTCATGGATGCTCCCGTTTTTGCAAGGTTGCGGGGACTTGGTCCCGGCCAGGCGCCGGAACGGGCGGCGGATAGCCCAGCCCGCGCGGTTGCGCAAGAGCTCAGTCGAGCCGGTACTCGACGAACTCGGTGCGCTGAAAGGCTTTGAAATTGTCGTCCGACACCATGGTCAGCCGCATCGCGCCGTCGGCATCGCGCCAGACCGCGATGCCTTCGAGGTTGTCGTGACGGCGCAGGCGGGTCGTCAGCAGCGTCTCCTCGCCGGAGCCGTCGGTGGCGAAGCGGCGGACGCGGCTGCGGAAGCCGATCCCGTCGAAGGCGCGCTCCAGGAGATAGAAGCGCCCGTCCGGCCCGATATCGGCGCCGACGGGCAGGAAGCCTTCGGAGCGGGGGATCTCGAAGACCTGCTCCCACCGGCCGGGCGTCAGCCGCCAGACGGGGAAGGGGCGGGTCAGCTCGCCGGAGCGTTCCGGCAGCGTGTAGAGCGCGCCGTCGGGTCCACGGGCCAGCGCCTCGAGGCCGGAATTGGTCTGGAGCGCCCGCGCGCCCTCGAAGAGCCGCTCGGGATGGGGTGGGCCGTCCGGCGGCAGCACCCAGAGCATCGGCACCGCGCCTTCGAGCGTCAGGTAGAGCGTGCCGTCGGGCGCGGCGGCCAGCCCCTCGGCGTCGGGCTGCTTGATGGGGCGGTCGCGGCGGGTGAGAGCGAGCGGCGCGACCTCGGTGAGGCTCACGCCGGTGAGCCGTCCCCTGCGACGCTCGAGCGTGCCGCGCACCAGGAGCCCGCGATCCGAGAGCGCCGTGAAGCCGGTGCCGTCGGGCGACAGGACAAGCCCCGAGAGACCGCCGACCCGGGTGTCGTCGGTTTCAAGCGTGACCGCCGACAGAAAGACCGCCGGCCCCTGCGTTGGACCGGCGATGCACGCGGCGAGGCCGAGAAGGAGGGCCGCCCTCAGAGCGCGGAGAGGACCGAGGCGCATTGGGCCGGCAGATCTCCGAGCGTCAGTTCACGCTTGGGCTTGGGTTTCGGCGCGTTCGGGTTGGGCGGCGGCGGGTTCAGGATGTTGTTCACCCAGGCCTGCGCATCGGCGCAGCCGTCGCCCGCGGGCGGCGGATCCTGGTTGACGCAGCCGCTGGCGCCTTTCGGGCAGGAGAGACGGACGTGGAAATGGTAGTGATGCCCGTACCACGGACGGATCTTGCGCAGCCAAGACCGGTCGCCGGTCGCGTCCTTGCACATCTGCACCTTGGCGCCGGGGAAGATGAAGATCCGCGCCACCCGCGGGTCCGAGGCCGCGCGCTTGAGGATCTCGTGATGCGCGCGGGTCCAGCCGGAGTTGGTATAGGCGCCCTTGGCGCGCTGCATGGAGGTCGACGAGATGTTCTCGCGCTCGGTGACCGAGAGGTTCATGCGGTCGGTGGGGCGCAGCCAGACATCGGCGTCGAGCCCGACCTGGTGGCTCGCATGGCCGGTCAGCATCGGCCCGCCGCGCGGCTGGCTGATATCGCCGATATAGAGGCCGTTCCAGCCGGGCTGGGTGGCGGCGAAGCGCGACAGGTCCTCGATGAAGTCGATGGTCTCGGGCTGGCCCCAGTTGCGGTTGCGGGAAAGCCGCATCGCCTGCCAGGTCGGCCCGGTTTCGGCCAGTTGCACGTTCCCGGCGGCGCAGCCGCGCGAATAGGATCCGTAGGGCGCGGGCGCCTGGTTCGATCCGGTGCGTTCGGCGCCGAAGGCCTGCTTGGCGCTCTTCGACGAGATCACCGGCGACAGGGTCTGGGCCGCCGGTGTGGGCGTGGCTTTCGGGGCAGGCGCGTCGTCGCCGCAGGCGGCGAGACCCAGCGCCAGAAGAAGCGCGAAAAATGGTCGTGTCATGGCTCTGCTCGATCTCCGTCGGGTTTAACCCAGACTAGCAGACACAGCCCGAGAACGAAAAGGAGAATGAGGGGGGACACGCCGACTTGTTGGCTCCCGCTGGCCCAGGTTGCCAGCGCGATGAGCGCAGGCGCAAGGAACGAGGTGGCTTTTCCGGCCAGCGCGTAAAGCCCGAAGGCCTCGGTCATGCGCGCGGCATCTGCCTGGCGGACCATCATCGTCCGGCTGGCCGATTGCAGGATGCCTCCGGCCGCGCCGATCAGGGCCCCGAGGAGATAGAAGGCGATGTCGGGCAGGCTGGAGCCTTCGGCGACGGGGATGCCGAAAACGCTGTCGCGGCTGACGAGCACGATGCCGATCGCGACGCCGGTCAGCACCAGGATCGCCGCGGCGATGACCGGTTTCGGGCCGAACCGGCTGTCGGCCTTGCCGCCGAGCCAGGCGAAGAGCGCGCCCGCAACGATGGCGAGGATGCCGAAGGTGCCGACATCGACCACGGTCCAGCCGAGCACGCCCGCCGCGTAGATGCCTCCGAAGGAATACATGCCGTTCAGCGCGTCGCGGTAGAACATCGACGAGGCGAGATAGGCGAAGAGCGACTTGCGACCGGGCAGGCCTTTGAGCGTCAGGGCCAGATCGCCGAGCGCGCGCTTGACCGCGCCTTTCGGCGCCTTGGTGGCGCGGGGATCGCGGACCCAGAGGAAGAACGGCACCATGAAGACCGCGTACCAGATCGCGGTCAGCGGTCCGACCATGCGGGTGCCTTCGCGCATCTCGGGGTCGAGCCCGAAGAGCGGCGAGAGCCCGACGAAGGTCCGGCCCGTCGCGGCGCTTTCGGCGAAGAAGACCAGCATGATCACCAGCGCGATCAGGCCGCCGACATAGCCGAAGGCCCAGCCGTTGCCGGAGATGCGTCCGATCTCGTCGCGCGGGCCGAGATCTGGGAGCATGGCATTGGTGAAAATCGTCGCGAACTCCATGCCGATGAGGCCGATGGCGAAGAAGAAGAGCGTCCGCACGAGGTCGAAATCGCCCGGCGCGGCGCCCCAGAGCATCGCGGCGCCGATCACGTAGAGCGCCGAGAACACCCAGATCCAGCGGATCCGGCTGCCGCCGGTATCGGCGATGGCGCCGAGGACCGGCGCGAGGATCGCGATGATCACCCCGGCGATGGCGATGCCGGTGGCCCAGGCGGTCTGCGCGGCGGTGCCGTCGCCCAGGAGCTCCTTGACGTAGGGCGCGAAGATGAAGGTCAGAAGGAGCGTGTTGTAGGGCTGGCTGGCCCAGTCGAAGAAGAACCAGCCCCAGATTCGCTTGCGCGCGCTCACACTCATGCCGGATGCCCCTTGCCTGTCCGAGCGCGATCAAACCGCGCGGGCGCGACGGGCGCAAGCGGCAAGCCGTGGGGCAGGGGCGGAGAGGCGTCGGGCTGGCGCGAATGTCTCGGGCGGGCGGAGGCGGTCAGTCCCGCGAGGGGGGCCAGCTGCGGGCGGTCTCGGCGTCGATCCAGGCGGTGATCCAGTCGGGCAGGGGCGGCGAGACCGGGTCGAGACCCAGCTCGCGGGCGACCTCGGAGGGGTCCACGATGCCGGAGGCGTCGGTGACGGCGGTCCGGAACAGTGCGTGGCTGGCGCATTCGCCGTCGCGCTTCCACATGCTCTGCTCGATATAGACGAAGCGGTTGTCCCAGCCGACCAGGCGCGAGCGCATCTCGATCCGGTCGAACATCCGCACCCGGCGGCGGTAGCGCAGCGACGACCCGGCCACGGTCAGGCCCCAGCGACGACGGCGCAGGATGTCCACGAGACCGGTGCGTTGCGCCAGCGGAATGCGCCCCAGGTCATAGATCGTCAGCGTGCGCCCGTTGTTCAGCTCGCGCCAAGGGTCGATGTCGACCGGCCAGCAGAGATGCTGGGAGACATGCGTGTCGAAGGGCTGAAGCGGCGCGTTGCGGAATTTCACCAGTTCCTTGGCGAAGCGGATCAGGGGATACATCGGGCGGACCTCGGGGCTGGGGGCGTTGGCCCTTCCCTCCGCCCGGGGCGACCCAAGGTCAAGGCGGGACCTCGCGGCACTCTTGTTCTTGCGCGCACAGGCGCTTAGGTCTTGAGCGCCCCGTGGAGGCCCGCAGGACACGCTCAAAGAGCGGGCCCGATCAACAGGCCCGAACAACAGGAAGGACCCGCGCCCGATGCAATCGCTCTACCAGATCCTCATGCTGCTTCTGGACGTGGCGTGGTTCTTCATCCTCGCCCATGTGATCATGTCCTGGCTGATCCAGTTCCAGGTGCTGAACCTGCGCCAGCCGCTGGTCGCGCAGATCTGGGACGGCCTGAACCGCATCCTCGAGCCGGTCTATTCGCGCATTCGCCGCATCCTGCCGCCGATGGGCGGGCTCGACCTCGCGCCGCTGGTGGCGCTGATCGCGCTCTATGCGATCCGCATCATCCTCGCGAACAATGCGGGCTTCTTCTACAGCTACTGAGCCGTCGCTCGGGGACGCGATGAAAGCTCTTGCCTGACCGGCCGGAGCGGCAGTATTTCATGCGCGGAGAGGGGCGATGGCGTCGCCCCGGGCGAGTGACGACCGCCGCAATCCGATCCCCGTCCTGAACGCCGGGACCTGTCTTTGCCATCGTGCGAGGGGAGGCCCCGCCCGTGGCGTTTTCAGGAGGTGCTCCATGAGCCGTCCCCAGACCTACCGTTTCCACAATGGCGAAAAGGCCGCGCTGCCGTTCGAGGCCGCGGAATACGAGGCCCGCCTCGCCGGGCTGCGCCGCATCCTCGACGAGGAGGGGCTCGACGCCTGTCTCCTGACCTCGATGCATTCGATCGCCTATTATTCGGGCTTTCTCTATTGCAGCTTCGGCCGTCCCTATGGGCTGGTGGTGACCGCGACCGACAGCGTGACGCTCTCGGCCGGGATCGATGCCGGTCAGCCGTGGCGGCGCTGCCACGGCGACAATCTCACCTATACCGACTGGGAGCGCGACAATTTCTGGCGCGCGGCGGCGAGCGTGGCGGGCGAGGGGCGGGCCATCGGCTACGAGGGCGATCACCTGACGCTCGACGGCAAGGCCAAGCTCGACGCGTTCCTCGCGCCGTCGCGCTCGGTCGCGATCCACGTCCGCACCATGCGCCAGCGCATGCACAAGAGCGCCGCGGAGATCGCGCTCATCCGCGAGGGCGCGCGGATCGCCGATGTCGGCGGCTACGCCATTCGCGACGCCATCTGCGAGGGCACGCGCGAGATCGACGTGGCCATGGCCGGGCGCGACGCGATGGAGGCCGAGATCGCCCGCGCCTTCCCCGAGGCCGAGTATCGCGACACCTGGGTCTGGTTCCAGTCGGGGATCAACACCGACGGCGCCCACAACCCGGTGACGGCGCGCAAGCTGGAGCGCGGCGATATCCTGAGCCTGAACACCTTTCCGATGATCTCGGGCTATTACACCGCTTTGGAACGGACGCTCTTCGTGGGCGAGGTGGATCCCGCGAGCCTCGCGATCTGGGAGGCCAATGTGGCGACGCATGAATACGGGATGTCGCTCCTGAAGCCGGGCGTCTCCTGTGCCGAGGTCACCGCCGGGGTCAATGCCTTCCTCGAGGAGCGCGATCTCCTGCAATACCGGACCTTTGGCTACGGGCACAGTTTCGGCGTGCTCTCGCATTACTACGGGCGCGAGGCCGGGCTGGAGCTGCGCGAGGATATCGACACGGTGCTGGAGCCCGGCATGGTGATCTCGATGGAGCCGATGCTGACCCTGGCCGAGGGCCAGCCGGGCGCGGGCGGATACCGGGAGCACGATATCCTCATCATCACCGAGGACGGGAACGAGAACATCACCGGTTTCCCCTACGGCCCGGCGCATAACGTGATCTGAACGCGCCGCCACCGATGCGGTGCCTGCATCGGTGGCGGCTCCTTGCCGGGCGCGGCCTGCAATCGGCAGAATGGCAAATCCGGGGTTGTGGGTTTCCGGAGGCGTGCTTATCTCGCGTGAGATGACTGCTGCTCATTCCCCCATCGCGCTCGAGCAGATGCTCTGCTTCGACCTCTATTCAGCGAACCACGCGTTCGGCCGGCTCTACAAGCCGTTGCTCGATCCGCTTGGGCTGACCTATCCCCAGTATCTGGTGATGGTGTCGCTCTGGACCGAGGACGGGCTGAGCGTCGGCGAGATCGGGCGCAAGCTGGGTCTCGAATCGAACACGCTGACGCCGCTCCTGAAGCGGCTGGAGGCCTCGGGTCTTCTGACCCGGTCCCGCGATGGGGTCGACGAGCGCCGCGTGATCGTCCGGTTGACGCGGGAGGGCAGCAAGCTTGCCGAACGCGCGCATGACGTGCCGCGCTGCGTCGCCGACGCGGCCGGGCTGACCGTCGAGGACATCGCCGAGCTGCAGGACACGCTGCGGCGGATCTGCCGCAACATCGCGGCCAGCCAGGACTGATCCCGACCAGGGTCCGGCCACGGCATTTGGCCATTGCCGCCGCATTCTCACCGGAATCCCCGCCTAGCGTCCCGACCGGGAGCACCTCCGAAGAGAGGGCCCCGATACGGTCGTGTTGTGGAGAAACCGGGCATGCTGGGTTTGTTGATGGCGCTGTGCATGGCGCTGGCGGGAACGATCCTGAACGGGATCTTCGGAGAGCTGGAGGACGGCTCCCACGCGCATGGCGCGGAAGAGGAGAGCATCTTTTCCGAGCCGGAGCTGTCCCAGTTGGATGCGGGGGCGGATGCGCTGCCCGCCGGGGCCGCAAGCGAGCTGGTGATGCCGACGCTCGATGGGCCGGAGCCCTATTTTCCCGAATTTCAGCCCGGCACCGATCAGCTGGTCGTGCTCTATCCCGATGACGAGCCGGAACCGGATTTCGACGACCTGACGCTGACCTATGACAGCGAGTATGACGAGACCGAGGTGCGGGTCACCTCGGAAAGCGGGACGCGGCTGGTCTGCTACCTGCCGGGCGTCTGCCCCGAGGATATCGGCCCCAACGCGGTCAGCTTCCTGCCCGCCTCGGACGCCCAGGGCATGATCTGAGGTCTCAGAGCCGCGCGCGGAAGGTGGCGGCGACCTCGTCATAGACGGCGCGCTTGAACGGCACGATGGCGGCCAGCATGTCGTCGAGCGGCAGCCAGCGCCAGGACGAGAACTCCCGGTGCGGCTGGTCGATGTCGATCTGGTCGTCGGTGCCTTCGAAGCGCAGCAGGAACCACTTCTGCTGCTGGCCGCGGTAGCGGCCCTTCCAGATCCGCGGAACGATGTCATGGGGCAGGTCGTAGGTGACCCAATCCTCGGTCTCGGCCTCGACGGTGACGAGGTCCGGGGTGACACCGATCTCTTCCTGAAGCTCCCGAAGTGCCGCGTCGCGCGGGCTTTCGCCCGTGTCGATGCCGCCCTGGGGCATCTGCCAGGCCGGGTGGTCGGTATCGATGCGCTGCCCGGTGAAGATATGGCCGTCGCGATTGACCAGCATCACGCCGACGCAGGGGCGATAGGGCAGGGCGGCGATCTCTTCGGGGGTCATGGCGCACTCCGGCTGGGTCTCAGCCAGACCTAGCCTTCGGCGACCCGGATTTCGAGACGAAATCCGCGCGAAATCCGGACCGGATTTCGGCCCGGACCGGATGACGCGCGGAGGAGCCGAAGCTCAGTTGTCGGTGCCGTCCGCCTCGGCGGAGTCCTCGTCCGTCACGCCGGGCGCCAAGGGAGAGACGACGTTCGGACCGAGCGCCGAGAGACCCTTGAGGATGTCGATCGCGTAGGCCAGCTGGTAATCCTCTTCGCGGAGCGCGGCCGAGGCTTCTGCCCGGGCGCGGTCTTCCTCGATCTGGCGGATCTCGTCTTCGCTCAGGCTGTCATTGTCGAGTGCGCCGCGCAGGTCCGCCTCGGAGCGGGTCGGACGGCCGGTGGCTTCTTCCTCCATCTCCTCGGCATTGGGCGGGCGCTGCGGCTGGGCGACGACGATGTCGGGCGACACGCCGAGCGCCTGGATCGAGCGGCCCGAGGGCGTGTAGTAGCGCGCCGTGGTCAGGCGCATCGCGCCTTCGCCCCTGAGCGGCATCACCGTCTGCACCGAGCCCTTGCCGAAGCTCTTGGTGCCGACGACCACCGCGCGGCGGTGATCCTTGAGCGCCCCGGCGACGATCTCGGAGGCCGAGGCCGAGCCGCCATTGATCAGCACCACGAGCGGCTTGCCGTCGGACAGATCGCCCGGCTCGGCATAGTAACGCTCGCCATCCTGCGGATCGCGGCCCCGGGTCGAAACGATCTCGCCCTTCTCGAGGAACGCGTCGGCGACCTTGATCGCCTGGGTCAGGAGACCGCCGGGGTTGTTGCGCAGGTCGAGGATCACGCCGTTGACGCTGTCGATCCCGCCCGCCGCTTCGATCTGCTCGGCGAGCCCCTCTTCGAGGTTGGGATAGGTCTGGTCGTTGAAGGTGGTGACGCGCAGGACCACGCTCTGACCCTCGGTGCGGGCGCGCACGGCGGTCAGGGTGATCGTGTCGCGGATCAGGCTGACGTCGAAGGGTTCGGGCTCGCCGTCGCGCACCACGGTGATCACGATCTCCGAGCCCACCGGGCCGCGCATCAGGTCCACCGCCTCGTCGAGGCCGAGGCCCAGAACCGAGTCGCCGTCGACATGGGTGATGAAATCGCCGGCCTGGATGCCGGCCTCGGCGGCGGGCGTGTCGTCGATGGGCGAGACCACCTTGACGAAGCCGTCCTCCTGCGTGACCTCGATGCCGAGACCGCCGAACTCGCCGCGAGTCTGGACCCGCATGTTCGCGGCGTCGTCGGGCGAGAGGTAGCTCGAATGTGGGTCGAGCGAGGTCAGCATGCCGTTGATCGCGGCCTCGATCAGGTCCTTCTCGTTGACCTCCTCCACATATTGCGCGCGGATCCGTTCGAAGATGTCGCCGAACAGGTCGAGCTGCTCGTAGACGTTCACCGAGCCTTCGCTTTCCTGGGCGAGCAGCGGACCCACGAATTGCGTGGTCGCGACGATGCCCGCCAGCGTGCCGCCTGCGGCGGCCATGACGAATTTCTTCATGCTCGTATTCATCCCTTGTCGGTTGCGAACCACGTCAACGGGTCGACCGGTGCGTTGTTCTGCCTGACCTCAATGTAAAGCGTTTCCGGGCGCGGGTTGCCAGACCCGGAGGTGGTTTGTAACGCGTCCGTGTCCGCCGCGCCGCCCATGAGACCCACGGGCGCGCCGCTGTCCAGAACCTCGCCGATCTCTCCGAAGGCGGTGTCGAGGCCCGCGAGCACGAAGAGAAGATCGGCCTGGGGCTCGAGGATCGTGACCAGCCCGTAATCGAGAAGCGGCCCGCGGTAGCGGATCGTCGCCGGAACCGGCGTCGTCACCAGCGCGCCTGGCCGTGTGGCGAGCACGAGACCCGGGCGCGCGACGCCCGCGGCATCGGCCTCGCCCGAGCGGCGCAGGACCTGTCCGGCGACCGGCAGCGGCAGCGCGCCCGTGCGGGCGCTGATGTCTTCGGGCGCGTCGGGGATCTCGCCCTGACCTATCTCGGACAGACCGCTTGCGAAGCCCGAGAGCGTCTCGGTCGCGGCGATCAGGATGGCGGTCTTGATCGGATCCTCGGTAAAGCGGCGGGGCAGTTCGGTGCGCTCGGCGATGGCCTGGCTCAGCGCGGTGCGCGCGGTCTGGACCCCGGAGAGCCCGCGCCGGAGCGTGTCGGCGGCGTCCTCTTGCAGCGCCCGGAGCGCCTCGACCTCTTCGAGCTGGTCGCGCAGCGCCAGCGCCTCGCCCGCCAGTCCCGGCGTGACCGAGGCGACGAGCATGCCCGCGCGCGCCGCACCCACGGGGCCCGCGGGGTGGAGCATCTGTTCGGCGGTGCCCTGGGACGAGATCGACTGCAGCGCGCCCAGAAGGGCCGCCACCTCGCCTTCGCGCGCGGCAAGATCGCGGCGGAGGCGGGTTTCGCGGATCGAGGCTTCGCGCAGGCCTTCGCGGAGCGCTGCGAGACCGTCCTCGAAGGCGCGGACGGTGGCGGTCAGGGCGGCGACGCGGTCGCGCGCGCCCTCGGCCTGATCGAGCGCGATCTGCGCGGCTTCGAGCGCGGTGGCGGCCTGGCGCGCGCTGTCGCCCGGGGCCTGCGCGGCAGCCGGGAGCGCAAGCGCGCAGGAGAGAAGAAGCGCCCGGATCATCTCCGGATGAGGCTCTGCCCGGTCATCTCGGCGGGTTGGTCGAGGCCCATGAGCTCGAGGAGCGTCGGCGCCACATCGGCCAGACGCCCGGCGGCGACGGTCGCGCCCTCGGGGCCGCCGCAGAGGATCACCGGCACCGGGTTCAGCGTGTGGGCGGTGTGCGGGTTGCCGGTGTCGGGATCGACCATGACGTCGCAATTGCCGTGATCGGCGATCACAAGCATCGCGCCGCCCGCGGCCTCCAGTGCCTCGAGCGCCTGCCCGAGCCCGTCATCGACCGCCTCGCAGGCCTTCATCGCGGCCTGGAGATCGCCGGTATGGCCGACCATGTCGGGATTGGCGTAGTTCACCACGATCAGGTCGTAACCGTCGCCGATCGCCTCGACCAGCTTGGCGGTGACTTCGGGCGCGCTCATCTCGGGCTTCAGGTCATAGGTCGCCACGTCCGGGCTTTTCGGCATGAACCGGTCTTCACCCTCTTCAGGCTCTTCCCGCCCGCCATTGAGGAAGAAGGTGACATGCGGGTATTTCTCGGTCTCGGCCAGGCGGAACTGGCGCAGGCCGTGGCGCGCGACCCAGGCGCCCAGCGTGTTCGGCAGATCGCGCGGCGGGAAGACCGTCGACATATAGGCGTTGTGGCCCTCGGAATACTCGACCATGCCGAGCAGCGTGCGGAACGGCGGATCGCCGCGCTCGAAGCCGTCAAACTCGGGCTTGCCGAGGGCGGCGAGGATCTCGCGGGCGCGGTCGGCGCGGAAGTTCAGGCAGAAGAAGCCGTCATCTTCGCCGATCCCGTCATAGCCGTTGATCGCGACCGGTTCGATGAACTCGTCAGTCTTGCCGTCGTCGTAGCTCTGGCGGACCGCCTCTTCGGCGCTGTCGCAGGCGCCGCCGGTGCCGTAGACGAAGACGTCATAGGCCTTCTTGACCCGCTCCCAGCGGTTGTCGCGGTCCATCGCCCAGTAGCGCCCGGTGACGGTGGCGATCTCTGCGCCGCGCGGCAGACCCTGGTGGAGGGTCTTCAGAAACCCTTCGGCGCTTTTCGGGGCGACGTCGCGGCCATCGGTGATGGCATGGACCTTCACCGTGACATCCGCATGCGCGATCGTGCGCGCCGCGGCGAGAATATGGGTCAGGTGGCCGTGCACGCCGCCGTCCGACACGACGCCCATCAGATGCGCAGTTCCGCCGCTCTCCTTGAGCGTGGCGATGAAGTCCTGCAGGCGTTCGTTTTCCTGGAACGACCCGTCCTCGATGGCGAGGTCGATCTGGCCGAGATCCATCGCGACGACGCGGCCCGCGCCGATATTGGTGTGGCCGACCTCGGAATTGCCCATCTGTCCGGTGGGCAGGCCGACATCGGGGCCGTGGGTGACGAGCGTGGCGTTCGGGCAGTCCTGCATCAGCCGGTCCATGACCGGCGTCGCGGCCTGGTGGGGCGCGTTGGCCTCGGGCGAGGGCGAGAGGCCCCAGCCGTCGAGAATGGCGAGAACAACGGGTTTCGGGGTGGTCATGGCAGCGCTCCCGGAGGCGGTGATGCGGACAGGCAGGGCCTAGCAGAGGCTGGCGCGAATGTGGAGAGGCAAGGCGCGCTGACGGGACTGTTGCGGGGGGCGGCGAGGGGCTAGGCTCTTGCGAGGACGTTCGGGGAGGTCGGCAGTGGCGGCGATGACGCGCAGACGGGCACTGACGCTGGCGGCGGGCTTTGCCTGCGCGCCGCGCGTGTCGCGCGCGGCGGAGCGCTGGACCGGCACCGCGCTCGGGGCGGATGTGTCGGTCAGTCTCGACGGACCGGAGGCCACGGTGCGCGAGGGGCTCGCGCGGGTGCCGCAGCTTCTGGCGGAGGTCGAGCGGACCTTCAGCCTTTACCTGCCCGAGAGCGAGCTGTCGCGGCTGAACGCCAGCGGCAGGCTCGACGCGCCTTCGGCGATGATGTGGGACGTGATCGCGCAGGTCGACCGGGTGCACGAGATCACCGGCGGGCTCTTCGATCCGACGGTGCAGCCGCTCTGGCGGGCGCTGGCCTTCTCGGGCGATCCCGATGCCGCGCGTCCGCTGATCGGCTGGGACCGGGTGGAGACCGGCGCGGGGATCGTGCTTGATGCGGGTCAGGCGCTGACGCTCAACGGGATCGTGCTGGGCTATGCCACCGATCTGGTCTGGGGCGCGCTGCGCGAGCTTGGCGCGGAGCGGGCGCTGATTTCCCTGGGCGAGCAGGCCGCGCTGGGCGGGCCCTACCGCCTGCCGATCGAGGACCCGGCAGCCGGGACGGTCGGTTGGCGCAGCCTGCGCGACAGCGCGGTCGCGACCTCGGCGCCTGCCGCGCTGCTTCTCGACGAGGGGCAGGGCCATATCCTTGCGCCGGACGGGAGCCCGCCGATCTGGTCGAGCGTCAGCATCGAGGCCGAGAGCGCGACCATGGCGGATGCGATCTCGACCGTGGCGGTCTTCTTGGGATTTTCGGAGCTGCAAGAGCTGATGGCCGTGGCGCGGCTGGGCCGGATCACGCTGGTCGGACCCGATGGGCAGGTCCACGGCCTGTGACGCGCGCCCGGCTGTGGCCGGACGCGCGGGATGCGAGGATCAGACCTCTTCGTTCGGATACCAGTCCACCAGCTTGACCTCGGCGGCATCGCCCACGAGCGAGGCGAACTCCTCGGGGTCCTGGGTGCCGCCGTCGCGGCCGCGGTAGTGGTAGGGATAGACATAGGCCGGCTTGAACGTCTTGACCGCCTCGGCCGCCTGCTCGGCGGTCTGGGTGAAGGGCAGGTTCATGCAGAGGAAGGCCACGTCGATATTCTCGAGCGCCAGCATGTCCTCGGTCGGCTCGGTGTCGCCGGAGATGTAGACGCGGAAGCCCTCGAAGCTCAGGACATAGCCGTTGTCGCGGCCCTCGGGATGGAAGTTCATCCGGTCCTCGGTGGTGTTGTGAGCGGCGATCGCGTCGATGCCGAGCCCGTCCCAGTCATGGCTTTCGCCATTGGCGAGCGTCATGGCGCCGGAGGCGAGATCCGCGGGCAGCATGTCGTGCACGGCGGGGTTGGTGATCAGGCTCGTGTTCTCGCCCATCAGCGCGGTGAGCGTCTCGGCGTTGTAGTGATCGCCATGCTCATGGGTGATGAGGATCAGGTCGGCGGGCGGGAACTCGGCGTAGCGGGCGGGGTCGCCGACCGGATCGACATAGATCGTGCCCTTGGGGGTCTCCATGACAAAGCTCGCGTGATCGAGCGGATGCACTGTGATGTCGCCCGCATCGGTGGAGAACATGTTGCCGGCATGGGCCTCGGCGAGCGCGGCATAGGGCAGGATCATGGTGCCGCCAGCCGCGGCGGCGGCGCTGACGAGAAACGTGCGTCGGGTCTGGGACATGGCGTAAGGGCTCCGGTTATCAGGACACGTGGTCCTTGCACGAGCTAGCGGCGCGCGTCGGGCTTTCCACCAAGGCCCGTTCGCAACCGCGTGAGCGGCGCGGTCCTTGGGCGGCGATATGTCGGGGAACTGGCAAACCTATCCCAAAGCGGACATACTCTGACCAAATTGCAGGGATAACACTCCGTCAACCATGCTCCGATAGAACGAGCAGACGCCACAAAGGCAGAGCAGGCCGCGCCGATGCTGGAATTCGACAATGTCAGCAAGTCCTTCTGGACCGGATCCCATTACAAGGTGATCCTGAACCAGGCGTCGTTCCGCGTCGAACTGGGCGAAAGCCTCGGCATCCTCGCTCCGAACGGCACCGGGAAGACCACGCTGATCAAGATGATGGCCGGGCTCGAGAAGCCCGACGAGGGCGAAATTCGCCGTGGCTGCCGCGTGTCCTTCCCGCTGGGCTTCATGGGCGGCGTCGTCAGCCGCATCTCGGCGCGCGAAAACGCCCGTTTCATCGCCCGGCTCTACGGGCTCGACCCCGATTACGTCGAAAGCTTCTGCCGTTACGTCTGCAATCTCGGCGAATATTTCGAACAACCGCTCGGCACCTATTCGTCGGGCATGAAATCCCGCTTCACCTTCTCGCTGATGCTGGCGCTCGATTTCGACATCTACCTGATCGACGAAGGCATGCCGAACTCCACCGATGTGGAGTTCAACAAGAAGGCAGGCGACATCCTGGCAGAACGCCTCCGGACGACGACGATCATCATCGTCTCGCACCAGCCGGAAATTCTCGAGAAGTTTGCGAAGAAGGCGGCGGTCCTGATGGACGGCACGCTGCACATGTTCGACACCTTGGAAGAGGCGAAGCGTCTGTATGACTACGAAACCCAAGGCTAAGAAATTCCGCATCCGCCGGGCGACGCCGCCCGACGGGGCCGAACCGACGCAGCAGGTCACGGGCGCCGTCACGCCGTCCTTGACCTCCGCGAGAACCAGCGCCGCGCCCGCCGAAAGACCCGAGGCCGAGCCGTTCTCCGAACGGCCCGCGCCGCGGGCGACGGGCACGATGGGCGGACCCGTTCCGCGCTCGGGCGAGGTCTCCTCGGCCCGGCAGGTCGCGGCCGAAACCGATATCGAGGCGATCCGCGCCGAGGGGCTGACCGGACGACAGCTGCGCATGGCGCGCCGCGTCGCGCAGCGCCACGGGCTCGAGCCGACCTCGGATTTCGACGCGGTCCGGATGCTCCGCAAGCGGGGCATCGACCCGTTCCAGCGCTCGAACATGCTCGAGCTTGTGCCCTCGGGCGACGACGCGCCGCGTCCGGGCGAGCCGGACAAGCTGCCGCAGACCATCCGTGCCGGCGGCACCGCCGGGCGCACGCAGTTGCCCTCGGTCGAAACCATGAGCCCGGCAGAACGTCGGGCGATCGAACTGGCCAAGATCCAGAAGGAACTGGGCCAGCGCCGTCGTCGCCGCTTCGTGCTCTTGATGACGCGCCTGTCGTTCTTCGTGATCCTGCCGACGGTGCTTGCGGGCTACTACTTCTTCGCCGTCGCGACGCCGATCTACGCCACCAAATCCGAGTTCCTGATCCTCAAGAACGATTCCGCCGGCGGCAGCGGCGGCATGGGCGGGCTCCTGTCCGGCACGCAGTTTGCGACCAACCAGGACGCCATCGCGGTGCAATCCTATCTCGCGTCAAAGGATGCGATGCTGCGCCTCGACGAGGACGAGGGCTTCAAGGCGCATTTCGAACAGGCCTGGATCGACCCGCTGCAGCGGCTGGATACCGATGCCTCGAACGAGAAGGCGTATTCGCTCTACCAGCGCTATGTCGAGATCGGCTACGACCCGACCGAGGGCGTGATCCGGATGGAGGTCATGGCCGCCGATCCCGAGGTCGCGGCCGAGTTCAGCCGCGCGCTGATCGGCTATGCCGAGGAACGCGTCGACCAGCTGTCGCAGCGCAAGCGGTCGAACGCGGTGCTCGATGCCGACGAGGCGCTGGCCGAGGCCGAGCAGGATCGTCTCGACGCGCAGGAACGGCTGGTGCGTCTGAAGCAGGAGAGCGCGGTGATCGACCCGCAGGGGCGGATCGCGGCGATGCAGAACCAGATCAACACCTACGAGATGCAGCTTCAGGAAAAGCGGCTGCAGCTCCAGGCGCTGCTCGACAACCCGCGGCCGAACCAGAGCCGGGTTGAGGGCGTCGAGGGCGATATCCGCCGTCTCGACGCGCTGCTGAACCAGCTCAATTCCGACATGCTGACCGCGACAACCGGAGAGGATTCGCTGGCCGAGATCGCGGTTCAGGTGCAGCTCGCCGAGGCCGACCTCGCGACGCGGGACATGATGCTGCAATCGGCGCTCGAACGGCTCGAGACCGCGCGGCGCGATGCCGACAGCCAGGCGCGCTACCTGACGACCTCGGTCGTGCCGGTCGCCTCGCAGGACCCGAGCTATCCGCGCGGGTTCGAGAACACGCTCCTGGCGTTCCTGATCTTCTCGGGCGTCTACCTGATGATCTCGCTGACCGCGTCGATCCTGCGCGAGCAAGTCTCGAGCTGACCCGGCGCCCGCGCGGGCGCGTCAGAGATTGTCCGCGACGCGAAAGCCTTCGGGCACCGCGTCGCGGCCCTCGAGCATCAGATCGGCCATTACCTGCGCCACGTTCGGGGCCATGCCGAAGCCGATCTTGAAGCCTCCATTGGCGATGAAGTGACCGGGCCGGTCCGGCCAGGGCCCCAGCATCGGCGCGCGGCTGCGGGCGCGGGGGCGCACCCCGGCCCAGCGTGACAGGACGGGGGCCGAGGCGAGCTCCGGCAGCGCTGCCACTGCGCGGTCGAGAAGCGCGTCGGCCTGAGCGTCCGTTTCTGTCGGGCTTGCGAAGTCGCGCTCGGTTGTTGAGCCCACGGCGCAGGTGCCATCGGCATGGAGCACGATATGCAGCCCGTCCACGAAAAGCTGCGGTGCGTCCGGGGCGGCAAAGCCCAGTAGCAGGGCCTGACCCTTGATGCCGGTGCCCACGGTGCGTCCGACGGCTGAGGACAGCGCGTCGAGCCCCGCCCAGCCCGTCGCGTGGAGAACCGCGCCCTCTTCTGCGCCCTCCGTCACGATCTCGGCGCCCCGCGCGGCGAGCGCGGCGGCCAGCGCGTCGCAGGCTTTGCGCGGATGCACCCGCGCGCTGAGGGTATCGAAGACCCAAAGGCCCGTCGGAGACGGGGGCGCGAGGGGGCCCGGGGCCTCCGTCACCTCCCACCGCGCATGACCCTGCCAGAGCGTGGCCGCGCTGTCCGCCCGCCCGCGCGCCAGCGCCACCGCGTCGGCATCGGCCAAGGGCTGGAGTCGCCCGGTCCGGGCATAGCCCGGCGCGCCGCCGCCCGTCTCGGAGACCTCCGACCAGAACGCCTCGGCCATCAGCAGGCTGTCCAGCTGGAAGGCCTTCTTGGCGTTCCAGTTTTCCGGCACATGCGGCGCCAGCGCGCCGACGATGCCGCCCGAGGTGCCCGCGCCCGGCCCGCCCGGATCGATCACCCGGACCCTCGCGCCGCGGCGGGTCATCTCCCACGCGCAGGCGAGGCCGAAAATCCCGGCGCCACGCACGGTCACGTCGATCCTTGCCATCGCCCGGCCCCCGGTGCAGTGTCTCGCGTCTCGGATCACCTAAGGCATCGGGCGATGGACGACCAGACGCGGCTCGACTGGCGGGACGGCGTGCCGGTCTCGACCCGGTTCGACGACCCCTATTACTCGCTCGAGGACGGGCTGGCGGAAACGCGGCATGTGTTCCTGCGGGGCAACGGCCTGCCGGAGCGGTTTCGCGACGGGTTTCACGTCGCAGAGCTGGGCTTCGGCACGGGGCTGAACCTTCTGGCAACGGTGCAGGCGTGGCGAGGCGCGGGCGTGGTCGGGCGGCTCCACTATACCAGCTACGAGCTGTTCCCCTTGGCCGCGGAGGACATGATCCAGGCGCAGGCGGCCTTCCCGGAGGTCGCGGAGATCGCCGCCGAGCTGATGCCCTATTGGCGCTCCGGTGCGCGGGAGATCGTGCTCGGCGACCTGCAGTTCCGGCTGGTCGAGGGCGATGCGCGGCAGACCGTTCCCGCCGCGACGACCCCGGTCGATGCCTGGTATCTCGACGGGTTCGCCCCGGCCAAGAACCCCGAGCTCTGGGAGCCCGCGCTTCTTCAGGCCGTCGCGGATCGGCTGGCCGAGGGCGGCACGGCGGCGAGCTATTCCGCGGCAGGCCACGTCAGACGCGGTCTTGCATCGGCAGGTCTCGACGTCGCGCGCGTCCCGGGATACGGGCGAAAACGGCACATGACCGTCGCCCGGAAGGACCCCAGATGACATCGAACGACACGCGCCGCGGCGTGATCCTCATGCTCGTCACCACGCTGATCTTCGCGAGCCAGGACGCGATCTCGCGCCACCTTGCGGGCGAATACAACACCTACATGATCGTGATGATCCGCTACTGGTTCTTCGCGGCCTTCGTCTGCGCCATCGCGGGGCGGCAGGCGGGCTCGATCCGCAGGGCGGCGGCGACACGCCAGCCCTGGGTGCAGGCGGCGCGCGGTGCGATCCTGGCGCTCGAGATCATCGTGATGATCCAGGGCTTCGTGTTCCTCGGCCTGGTCGAGAGCCACGCGGTCTTCGCCTGCTACCCGCTGCTGATCGGAGCGCTGTCGGGGCCCGTGCTGGGCGAGCATGTCGGCTGGCGGCGCTGGTTGGCCATCGCGGCGGGTTTCGTGGGGGTGATCATCATCCTCCAGCCCTCGGGCGGGGTCTTTTCGCCCTACGCGGCGATCCCGCTGCTCGCGGCGTTCATGTTCGCGCTTTACGGGCTTCTGAATCGCTATGTCGCGCGGCAGGACACGGCGGCCACGAGCTTTTTCTGGACCGGAACCGTCGGCGCGGTGGTCACCACCGCCATCGGCATCTGGTTCTGGGAGCCGATGCGCGGCCCCGACTGGGCGTGGATGGCGCTTTTGTGCGTGACCGGCGCGGCGGGCCATTACACGCTGATCAAGGCCTATGAGCAGGCCGAGGCCAGCGCGATCCAGCCCTTCGCCTATTTCCAGCTCGTCTTCGCCTCGGCGATCGGGCTCACGGTCTTCGGCGAGACCCTGCGCGTGAACGTCGCCATCGGCGCGGCGATCATCGTCGCCGCGGGGCTCTTCACCTTCTGGCGCGAGCGGATGCGCGCGCGCGCACTGGCGCGCTAGGCGCTTATTGCCGGGGGAGGGTCGAGCCGGTCAGTTCCTTGGAAAACGGCACCGGGTGCATCGTCTTGCCGAGCCGCGCGCGGTAGATCGGCACGCTTTCGGCGACGCGCATCACATAGTTGCGGGTCTCGTCGAAGGGGATGTGCTCGATCCAGTCGACGATATCGGCACCGCCGCGACGGGGATCGCCGCGCTCCTTCATCCAGCGGATCGGACGGCCGGGACCGGCATTGTAGCCCGCTGCCATCATCACGACATTGCCGTCGAAGCGCTCGGAAAGATCGGCGAGATAGGCCGAACCGAGACGCGCGTTATAGGCCGGGTCGGAGGTGAGCTTGGCCAAAAGGAAGGTCTCGCCGATCCAGCCCGAGACCTCGCTCGCGGTGCGCGGCATGAGCTGCATCAGGCCGCGCGCCCCGGCATGGGAGACCACGACGGGGTCAAACTCGGATTCGCGCCGGGCGATGGAGAGCACCATCTCGGTCGGGATCGGAAACTCGCGGTCGAGCAGCGGGTGGAGCGCGTAATAGGGGCCGGGCACTTCGATCCCGGCCTGCGCAGCGCGCTTGCCCAGCATGATCTGGATATGCGGCTTGCCAAGATCGGCGAGCATGTTGCCGAGGCTGCCGATCTCGTTGCGATCGAGGCTTTCGGCCAGGTGGGTGAGGAAGCGTTCCGCCAGCTGATCCTCGCCCCCGGCCATCAGAAGCATGGCGGCCTGGAAGACGCTCTTCTTGGTGAAGGCAGCCTCTTTCCAGTCTGGGAAGGTTTCGGTGCCTGCGAGGGTGGTGTCGGGCGCGAGCTTGCCGCGTTCGGCGGCGAGAAGGCCGTAGAACGAGGTCTGGTATTTCGCACCGAAGGCGTAGCCGCGGGCGGCGCCCTCGGCATCGCCCATCGCCTCGCGGGCGCGGCCCTGCCAGTAGCCGGCGCGGCCGAGCGAGATCGGCGTGTCGACCGCGGTGGCGAAGCGGTCGAAATGGTCGGCGGCGATCTCGGGCTTCTTGAGATAGGTGAGCGCAATATAGCCCGAGAGCCATTCGAGAGACGCGAAATCCGAGCCGGAGGTCAGCTGGTGCGACGAGGCGATGTCGTAGGCGAGCGCGCCCTTGCCCTCGAGCATCGTGGCGCGCGCGAGGTCGAGGCGGCGATCCGCCCAGGCCCAGGGTTCGCCCAGACCGCCCGTCTTGGCGGATCGCTCAAGCAGAAGCTCGATGGCATCGTCGGTGCGGCGCTTCTTGACGCGCCAAGCGAAGCGGTCATGCGCCAGCCCCGCGTCATCGGCGAGCGCGGCGGGCACCCGCTCGATCGCGCCATCGACGCCCGCGGCCTGGTCCTGGAGCGCGATCCGCGCCTCGGCCAGCGCGCGCTGGCCGTCGGAGACCAGGGGCAGCATCGCCGAGGCGTTCGCCCGCCAGCCCTTCCAGAGCGCCATGGCGAGCCGGTCGTCATGGTAGGGCTTCAGGAGCGCGCCGTGATCGGCGAGAAATGCCGCGTGTTCTTCGGAGGAGAGCGCCAGCGTCTTCCAGGCGAGGATGATCGTGGCCTTGGCAGCGTCCTCTTCGCCCGCGGCGCGTTCGGCGCGGGCCAGAGACAGCGCGCCGGTGCCGGTCTGCGGGGCCTCGTTGCCGAAGAAGGCGCGCACCTCGTCATGCGTCGCCTCCGAGATCGCCTGCTCGCTTTTCTCGCGCAGGTAATCGAGACCGGGCCAGTCGGGATTGCGGGCGAGGAAATCCTGCACCTGCCGCGCGTCGCCATTGCCCGCCCGGAGCCAGTGCCAGAGAATCACGTCGAGACCGGCCTGACCGGAGCCGCGCGCCTCGATCATCGCGGAGGCCCAGTTGGCGTCGCGCATGTCGGCCATCGCGCGGCGCAGCGGCGCGGGGTCGTCGGTCGTGCTGGGCAGGCGGACCGCCGCCGTCCGGCGCTGCGGCTGGCTGATCGTCGAAAGCCGCGAGCCGGTGGGTTCG